>NZ_JBAPKY010000059.1:0-18271 GCF_037083785.1 Roseovarius sp. D22-M7 | reverse complement strand
GCCGGCCATCCGAAAAACCGGATCGACGAACTCCTCCCTTGGAACTTCCAGACGTCAAGCTGAAAAGCCCGTGGGGCCCAGCTGGCGCTTACGGTCCATATTCGAAAGCCCGGCGTCAAAGGCGGGTAAGAATCCCGATGAGCGCGGCGGCTCACCTCGTGCGAACTGAGTCCACGCAGACCTGTGGTGGCACTGCGAAGGGTAAATGCGGCATCGGTAGAGCACCGAAACGAACGGCCCTAAGCGGCCGCTGACCGACATGCCCCGTGCGGCGCTGCAGCATCACGAGACCAGCCATTCGTGCATTGCGCAGCATATTCTAAGGGCGAGCGGCGGAAGTGCGGACCTTCCTGCCGTTCTCGGCACGTGAATTAGCAGGGCATTTCTGTGGCTGCCGCATAGGACAAGAAGATCAAGCGCTGCCAGTCGCCGCGGGGTGCAGGAATGGCAGCACTGCCGGTCAGTTCGCGTTTTTGAATTCGGCGTAGTCGCCACGAACCTGCACGGTCACCGTTACGTCGCTGTCATCACGGTTTCGCCAGAACCATCCGTGCTCGCCGGCGAACCCGGCGACGATCCTACCTTCGTCCCCTGTGGAGCCGCGGCCCTTCTCGTAGGTGATCGACTGGCCGTCGCCATGGCCGTGAAGGTCGAAATTCACCCGGCCCCCTTCGACGAACATGCGGTATTCCGCAGACTGACCCTCCTCCATCACGAGCTTCCATTCTGCCGAGGCCCCCGGCGCCAGCGTGAACGTGGTCTCGTCACGCCAGGTCTCGGCCTCTTGCGCGTGGGCGGTGCCGGCGAAGAGACCGAAGAAGTCGTTCACAAGGCTCGACTGATCGTCGCTCGCTTCATCCATCTGTCGGTCGGCCTCGGCTTCCTCGGCAAGTTGGGTCTTGATCTCGCCCATCTCGGCGAGGCCTATCGCGCCGCCGACACCCGTCGGATCGATGCCGTATTCCGCCGGCAGGACGACGGTGACGAGGATGGCCACCGCCGAGACGGCGGCGATGATGGTGGAGCGCAGAAGCTCCGCCGAGGATGGGAGTTCTTCGAGCGTCGGTTTCTTGGAATTGAACATGTCATGTCTCCTTTCAGGCGACGAAATAGCCGGTGATCTGATAGCCCATGAGGATGAAGCCCAGGGTCATCATGACGACGTTTGCGGTGTAGGCCTGGCGCAGGAAAGCCGGGGACCGGCGCCAGTAGCCCATGACGATGAGGATCACGGCCAGGGCCATGATCTGGCCGATCTCGACGCCGACATTGAACGCCAGCAGGTTGGGCAGCAGCCCCTCCGAGGCGATGTCGTAGTCGAGTATCTTTGTCGCCAGCCCCGTGCCGTGGAAGAACCCGAAGATCAGCGTTGCGGCCTTGGTGTTTGGCTGGACCCCGAACCAGCGCTGGTAGGCGCCGAGATTGTCGAGCGCCTTGTAGACGACCGAGAGGCCGATGATGGCGTCGACGATATAGGCGTTCACCCCCCACCCGAACCAGACGCCGAGCAGCATCGTGGTCGAGTGGCCAAGCGCGAAGAGGCTGACATAGATGCCGACATCCTTCATCCTGTAGAGGAAGAAGACGACGCCGAGCAGGAACAGGATGTGATCGTAGCCGGTGACCATGTGCTTGGCGCCGAGATACATGAAGGGGACGAGCTTCACCCCCCAGATTTCCTGGATGTAGCCGGCGTCACCTTCGGTGACGTTATGCGCGGCGGCGGCGCTGGCCCATAGGCACAGCAGCCCGAGGATGGGCAGGATGGTCATGAGCCGCGGCATTCGCCACGATCGACCATCCGCAGTGACGGATTGCATGATTTTCTCCTTGGATCGTCCCGTTTGACATGTGTGACAAGCCTCGAAAGCCTCGAAAGCCTCAGCCTCACGTGCGTGGCGGTCGCTCCAGTCGGAAATGAGGTGGCGTCCAGTCCGACAGCGCGGCGCTGCGCCATGACGCGAAAGTCTCGGTGGCCGGCTGTGGGATCCGACCCGGCAGCAGAACGGCTTGCGAGTGATCGTGATCGACCGCGTCATGGCTGTGGCCATGCATCGCCCGGAGCAGGTCTTCCTGAAGCCCGTGGGAATGCCCGTGACTTTGAATCACTTCGGCGTGTTCCTGGAGTGTTTCAATCACCTTTGGCACATGCGAACTGCCCGGAGATACGCTCCATATCAACACCGCCGCGCAGGTCAGCAGGACAAACACCTGCCGCGCCGACCGTGCCATCATTTCGCAAGATCTCATGGTCCTGCCTGCCTCGTTATGCCCACGCCTTGTGGTCGGCGTTTCGCTCGCTTCTGCCCGAAAGCATGCTCAATCTTTATGATGAACCGTGATCCTCATGCAAGCCCAGCCAGGGACCTCTCGCGTGGAACGTGCCGAGGGATGATTGGATGGACAGGAATGGATAACAGGTCACCTGGACAGATCCCGTCTTTTGCGGACTTTTGGTGTGGCCTGGCGCGACGCGGAAGGCTTCCTTGTTGCGACATTGGCCGACGCCTCACTCGATCCCGTTCTCGCGCTGGAGCTCGCGCACATAGGCGATGATCGCAGTGACCTCGGCCTTGGTGAGCCCGTCCTGCGCCGGCATGTTGCCGAATTTCCAGTGATGTGCGCGCACCCCGTTCTGCACCGCAAGCTGGAAGGACATGTCGCCGTGATGCGATGGTTCATAGACCTTGTGGATGAGCGGCGGGCCGGCATTGGCATTGCCGGCGGCATTCCGGCCGTGACAGGCCGCGCAGGCGGCCTCGAAGGCCGTCTTGCCCATCTGTGCCCGTGCCGATAATTCGTCGGGTACCGCCACCTCGACCATCGCCGCGCCCTGATCCGGGAATGTCGGCGGCTCGGATGAGGCGTCCTCGTCGCCGGTCTGCGCGAGGAAGACGACCCCTCCGAGGGCGGCGGCCAGGGTGCCGATGATGATGATGAATCTATGCATCTCGGTTTTCTCCGGGTTTCCTATCGCGCAGAAGGGCGTCAGTCGCCTTTCGCCGGGGTCGTGGTGTCCAACAGGAACACCGCCATCGCGTGGCGGTCCGCATCCGTCAGCCATTGCGTGGAGTGGCGGACGACCTCGCCCATTCCGCTGCCGAAGGTGTCGCCATCGGGCATGACACCCGACTTGAGCCCGTAGGCGAGGCCGGACACCGCCCATCCCGCCTCGGCCAGATCATCGGGGCGAATGGAGGGGGCGTTGCCACCGTCGGGCAGGTCATCGCTGCCCGCGAGGTAGCGACCGGGACGGCGGCCGCCGGCGAGGTTCCGGTCGGTGTGGCAAGCACCGCAATGAGCCAGCCCGTTGACCAGCCAGCGCCCCCGGTTCCAATCCTCCGATCTCTCGACCAGCGGTTGGGTGGGCGGGCCGTCTGCGAAGGCCGCACGCCAGAGCTTGAGACCTGCGCGCAGGTTGAAAGGGAAGCCGAGGTCATTGGTGCCCACGTTGACCTCTTGCGCAGGCACGCCCTGAAACGCCGCCCAGAGGTCGGCGATGTCCTGATCGCTCAGATGGCCATAGAAGGCGTAGGGAAAGGCCGGGTAATAGGGCGATCCGTCAGGGGCCACGCCCTGCCGCACGGCGCGGGCGAAATCGCCGATGGACCACGCGCCGATGCCGGCCGTCTCGTGCGTGGTCAGGTTGGGCGGCACGAATGTGCCGAACGTGGTTTCTATCGGCGCACCGCCAGTCAGCGCGGGACGGTCAGAGCCGGGATCGGAATGACACGCGATGCAGCCCCCGGCGCGGGCCAGGTAGGCGCCCCTTTGCGCATCGCCCTCGCGCGCAGCCAGCTCCGGCGGCGCGCCGACCGGCCAGACAACCAGCGACGCACCGCCCAGGGCCGCCAGCGCCACGAGCCCGGACAGGATGCTCAGACTGCGGCGCATGGTCAGTCGTCCTCCTGCCGGTAGCGATCATGGCAGGCAGAGCAGGTCTGCGTGACCATCATGAAGGCACGATCGACCGGCATCCGGCCTATCCGCTCTGGCGTCATGCCGGCGGGAAAACCATCACCCCCCATCATCATGCCGCCGCCCATCATGCCGGATTGACCTCCCATCATGCCTGACGTGCTGTCCATCATGTGGCCGTCATCTTGCACGCCATTGTCGGCGGCGCGCTCGAGTCCCATGGCGGCCATTTCGAGCTGGTCGGCAAGCGCTACGAACCGCTCCCATTCATCCCATATGCGCGGCAGGGCTTCGGTGGGATGGTCCATCGAGCCTTGGGGAAACTTCTGCGCCATAGTGTTACCGGACTCGGCGGCGATCGTCCGTGCGGCATCACGGATGGCGTCCGCGTCAGGCGCCGCTTCGCCCGCCATCATCGGCTTGATCCGCTTGACGGCCTCGCCCATGGATTTCATCGCCTCCATGCGTTGTTTGACAACGCCCGTGGCGCCGGAATGCGCGAAGGCCGCTGCGGAGAGCGCCGCAATGGCGGCCCCGCCGAGCAGCAGGTTTCGGAATGTCATGCTTGATCTCCTCTGATCCGTTCAAATTCGCCACTTGGGGCTGCAATCCACGGATCAGGGGCGGGGTGGCGGCGGGTCGGTCGTCGAGACGAGCGAAGCAGCGCGTACCACCGCGGCGTGCCGGAAAAGCGCGGTTGGGGCGGTGTCCAGCAGGTTGATGGTTGGCGCGACAGGCAGGACCTGCGCGACGCAGGTGCCGCTCAGATGACAGCAGGTATCGGCGCTGTGCGCGTCGCCCTCCGCCGCACCCTGCGATACGGATTGGATATTGGCGTGCGGCCCGCCGGCATGTGCGGACGCCGGCGTTGTCATCGCCGCGAGGACCGCGACGAATGTCGCCGCAAAGCATGCGATCAGGACCAAAGCCCGGTATTTGTCGCCAACCATGCGGAATGCATGCGCGCGCCGGGGTGCGCTTGTCAACATCCCCGGGCATTCCGGTAGCGACCGGTCGCCGACCCGGCTCCGCACCTTTTTGCTTCCCCTATGCGCCAGCAATAGCCTCATTCCTGTTTTACCGGGCATGTCAGCGTCGATCTCCAGTTCCGAGTTTCACATGTCAGCGGGATGCCAAGTCACAGTTTCACACGGCGCAGCCGCAGGGCGTTGGAGATCACGGAGACCGATGACAGGCTCATCGCGGCGGCCGCGATCATCGGCGACAGCAACACCCCGAAAACCGGGTAGAGGATGCCGGCGGCGATCGGCACGCCGGCGGCATTGTAGGCGAAGGCGAAGAACAGGTTCTGCCGGATGTTGCGCAGCGTCGCCGTGGCAAGCTTGCGCGCCCGTACGAGGCCCACGAGATCGCCCTTGAGCAGGGTGATCCCGGCGCTTTCCACCGCGACATCGGCANTCGGCACGCCGGCGGCATTGTAGGCGAAGGCGAAGAACAGGTTCTGCCGGATGTTGCGCAGCGTCGCCGTGGCAAGCTTGCGCGCCCGTACGAGGCCCACGAGATCGCCCTTGAGCAGGGTGATCCCGGCGCTTTCCACCGCGACATCGGCACCGGTGCTCATGGCGATGCCGACATCGGCGGCGGCGAGGGCCGGCGCGTCGTTGACCCCGTCGCCGGCCATCGCCACCGAAGCGCCCTTCGCGCGCAGCTCCTCGACCAGTTTCTGCTTGTCTTGCGGAAGGACACCGGCGCGGAGCTCGTCGATGCCAAGCTTGCGCGCGACCGCCTCGGCGGTGCGCCGGTTGTCGCCCGTCGCCATGATGATGGTCAGACCAAGCGCGTGCAACTCGCGGATCGCACCTTCGGTGCTGTCCTTGATCGGGTCCGCGACGGCGACGATGCCGGCAAGCGATCCGTCCACGGCGACATACATCGCGGTCTTGCCTTCGAGCCGGAGCGCATCGGCCGCGTCGTCGGAGCTGTCGGTTGCGACACCGAGCTCGTCCATCATCGCGGCATTGCCGAGCGCGACCTTTCGCCCGTTCACGGTGCCGCGCACCCCTTTGCCGGTCACCGCTTCGAAATCCTCGGCACTTTCGGGGGTGAGATTGCGATCCGTCGCCCCGGCGATGATCGCCTCGGCCAGTGGATGCTCGGACCCTTTCTCAAGCGCTGCGGCGAGGCGCAGGACCTCATCCTCGTCATGCCCGTCCTCGGCCACGACATCGGTGAGCCGCGGCTTGCCTTCCGTGAGCGTGCCGGTCTTGTCGACGATCACGGTGTCGACGCGGGCCATGCGTTCCAGCGCCTCGGCATCCTTGATCAGCACGCCCGCCTGCGCGCCGCGACCCGCGGCTGTGGTGATCGAGATCGGCGTGGCAAGCCCCAGGGCGCAGGGGCAGGCGATGATCAGCACCGACACGGACGCGGCGATGGCGAAGGCCAGCGCCGGATCGGGACCGACCATCAGCCACGAGAAGAACGCGACGATCGCCACGGCGACAACCGCCGGCACGAAGACCGCCGCCACGCGGTCGGCCAGACCCTGGATCGGTGCCCGCGACAGGCGCGCACCCGCCACCATGTCGACGATCTGCGAAAGGACCGTGTCGGCCCCCACTTCGGTCGCGCGAACCGCCAGCGTGCCGTTCTTGTTGATGGTGCCGCCGGTCACGCGGTCGCCTTCGGTCTTCTCGATCGGCACCGGCTCGCCGGTGATCATGCTCTCGTCCAGCGAAGAGCGGCCCTCAACCACCTCGCCGTCGACCGGCACGCTGTCGCCGGGCCGCACGCGCAGCATGTCGCCCTCCATGATGTTCTCGAGCGGGGCGTCGTATTCCGATCCGTCGGACAGGATGCGGCGCGCGGTCTTGGGCGCGAGATCGAGAAGCGCGCGGATCGCGTCGCCGGTGCGCTCGCGCGCGCGCAGTTCCAGCACCTGACCGACGAAGACCAGCGTGATGATGACGACCGCGGCCTCGTAATAGGTGCCGACGCCCGCGCCCATGCGGTATTGGTCCGGAAAGACCCCCGGCGCGAAGGTCGCCACCAGCGAATAGAGATAGGCGGCACCCACGCCGAGCGCGATCAACGTCCACATGTTGGGCGAGACGTTGCGGATCGAGTCGATGCCGCGCCGGAAAAAGGGCTGCGCCGCCCAGAGGACGATCGGCGTGGCGAGCACGAATTCGGCGTAGACCGAAAGCTGGTGCCCCAGCCAGCCGCGCACATCCAGCCCCACCATTTCGCCCATCGTGATGATCATCAGAGGGACGGCCGCAGCCGCGCTGATCCACATGCGGCGGGTGAAATCCGTCAGTTCCTCGTTCGGCTCGTCCGACGGCACCATCGGCTCCAGCGCCATGCCGCATTTGGGGCAGGAGCCCGGTTCGTCGCGGACGATCTCGGGGTGCATCGGGCAGGTATACTGCGCCCCGGGCTGCGCACGCTGCGCGGCCTTTTCGGCATTGCCGGACGCGTAGAAATACGGGTCGGCGTCGAATTTCTTCCGACAGCCGTCAGAGCAGAAATGATAGGTCTGGCCGTCGTAGTCGCTCGATCGCGCGCCCTGCCGGATCTCGACCTGCATGCCGCAGACCGGGTCGGTCGCGGTCTTTGCATCGGGGGCGATGTCGTGGTCGTGATGGGCGTGCTTGGCCATGGGGCGGCTCCTTCATGCCGGTGGGTCAGCTGTTCGTGGTCACATGAGCGTGCTGTCTTGGCCGACCGCAACTCATCGCGAGTTAAGCATTCTGGGGTCAAACGAAAGGACCGTTCGCCAGATCGGGTCGCGTTCCCTCTCCGCCCGGCGCCGAAGTGCCGCGCGGAGAGGTCGTGTTCCGAGCTATTCCTTCGGCATCAAAGCGCGAATGGCGTACATGCCGTCGGGACCTTTCTCGATCATCATCATCACCTCGTCGCCGGGCTCGACGCCAGCGACCTCGGCACCTTCGAGCAGGGTCATGTCCATCGTCATGGCGGGCCAGCCGATATCGGGGATCGGGCCGTGGCTGACATTGGCCATGCCCTCCGATAGGCTGTTGAGTGTGGCCTCGGCGTGAATGCCCTCGGCCATGGTGGCGTGATCGCCCATGGTGTGATCGCCCGTGGTCATGTCGTGGCCGCTCATGTCGCTCTGCGCGAGCGCTGCAGGCGCGGTGAGAGTTGCAAGGGTCAGTGTCAGGATGAGTTTGCGCATGGGATCCTCCATTATTGAGCGCGGGACTCGCGGTCCGGTCATTCGCCGGGCTGCGGGGTGATAAAGGGGCGTACAGGTTGAAGCTCCTGCCGATTGATCCGGGCGAGGGCCAGACGCTTCCAGATGACGAAGATCGCGGGAATGACGAACAGCGTCAGCAGCGTCGCCGTGGCCATGCCGCCTATCATCGGGGCTGCGATACGCCGCATCACCTCCGATCCTGTCGCATCGCCATACATGATCGGGATGAGGCCCGCGAAGATAGTGGCGACCGTCATCAGCTTGGGCCGCAGCCGCAGGAGTGCGCCGTCGAAGACCGCCTCCTCGATATCGTTGCGGGTCACGGCGCGGCCTTCGTCCCTGGCCGCCAGCACACGCCGGTCCCAGGCGAGGTTCAGGTAAAGCAGCATCACGATGGCCGTCTCGACCGCCACGCCGGCCAGCGCGATGAAGCCCACCAGAACCGCGACCGACACCGCGTAGCCCAGACCCCAGATCAGCCAGACCCCGCCCGCAAGGGCCACCGGCAGGGCAAGCAGGATGATCACCACCTCCGTCACGCGGTTGAACGCCAGAAACAGCATCAGCGTGATGATCAGCAGCGTCGCGGGCGCGACCATCGTCAGCCGGTCCTGCACACGCTCGACATATTCGTATTGGCCGGCCCATGTCAGGGAATAGCCCGGCGGCAGATCGACGGTCTCGGCCACCACGGCGCGCGCCTCTTCGACATAGCCGCCCAGATCGCGGCCGGCGATGTCGATGAACACGAACCCGGTACGGCGCGCGTTCTCGGACCGGATCATGCCGGGGCCGTCCGCCAGCCGGATCTCTGCCACAGCGCCAAGGGGGATATGCGCGCCCGACGGCGTGACCACCGGCAGATCGGCCAGCCGGTCGGGGCTGTCGCGCCAGTCGCGCGGATAGCGCAGGTTGATCGGGAACCGCTCCAGCCCCTCGACAGACTCGGCGATAGTCTGCCCGCCGATGGCGGTCTGCACCACCTGCTGCACATCCGCGATCGACAGCCCGTAGCGGGCCGCCGCCATCCGGTCGATGTCGATCTCGATGAAACGTCCGCCGACGGGGCGCTCGGCGTAGGCCGAACTGGTGCCGGGAATATCCGCGACAGCGCGCTCGACCGCCACGGCGATCTCGCCGATGACGTCGAGATCGGCACCCGAAACCTTGACGCCCACCGGCGTCTTGATGCCCGTGGCCAGCATGTCGATCCGGTTCTTGATCGGCTGGATCCAGACATTGGTGACGCCGGGCACCTGCACGCGGGCATCCAGCTCGTTGCGGATGTCGGCCATCGTCACGCCCGGCCGCCACTCCGCGCGCGGCTTGAGCTGCACGGTCGTCTCGATCATCGTCAGCGGCGCGGGATCGGTCGCCGTCTCGGCGCGGCCAAGCTTGCCATGCACGGTTGCGACCTCGGGCACCTGCGCGATCATGCGGTTGGTCTGTTGCAGCACCTGCCGGGCCTTGCCGATGGAGACACCTGGATAAAGCGACGGCATGTAGAGGAAATCGCCCTCGTTGAGCTCGGGCATGAACTCGGTCCCGAGGCGCTGCGCGGGATACCACATCGACGCGACCAACGCCGTCGCCAGCAGCACCGTGGCCCAGGGCCAGGCCACCGCCGCATCAAGGAACGGGCGATACATCCACTGCGTTGCCACGTTGAGCGGATTGCGGCGCTCGGGCACGATCCGTCCCCGGATGAGATAGCCCATGAGGACCGGCACCAGCGTCACCGACAGGATCGCGGCCGCCGCCATGGCATAGGTCTTGGTAAAGGCGAGCGGCTTGAACATCCGGCCCTCCTGCGCCTCCAGCACGAAGACCGGCAGGAAGCTGACGGTGATGATGGCCAGCGAATAGAACAGCGCAGGCCCCACCTCTGTCGCCGCCTCGGCGGCCGCGCGCCACCGCGCCTCGGTGTTCAGGCGCCGGCCTTCCATCTTGCGGTGCATCGCCTCGATCATCACGATGGCCGCATCCACCATCGCGCCGATGGCGATCGCGATCCCGCCCAGCGACATGATGTTGGCGTTGATCCCCTGAAGCCGCATCACGACGAAAGCCGCCAGCACCCCGAGCGGCAGGAACAGCACGATCACCAGCGACGAGCGCAGATGCAAAAGGAACGCGCCGCAGACCAGCACGACAACGAGGAACTCCTCGCCCAGCTTGCTTTGCAGGTTGTCGATGGCGCGCTCGATAACGCCCGAGCGGTCATAGGTGGTGACGATCTCCACCCCCCCGGGCAACGAGGCGCGCAAGGCATCAAGCTTGTCCTCGACCGCGTGGATGGTGTCGAGCGCATTCTCGCCCGAGCGCATGATGATGACACCGCCGACCGCATCGCCGATGCCGTCGAATTCGCCGACGCCGCGACGCATCTGCGGCCCCAGCCGGATCTCGGCCACGTCGCCGAGGGTCAGCGCCGCGCCGCGCGCGTTCACCATCAGCGGGATCCTTGCAAGATCCTCGATCCCGTCCACATAGCCGCTGGCGCGCACCATGTATTCCGCCTCGGCCATCTCGATCACGCTGCCGCCGGTCTCGGAGCTGGCGGCCTCGATGGCAGACTGCAATTGGGCCAGAGGCAGGTCGAGGGCCCGCAGCTTGTCCGGGTCGACGACCACCTGATACTGCTTGACCATGCCGCCGATGGTCGCGACCTCCGACACGCCCTCGACGGTCTGCAACTCGAATTTCAGGAACCACTCCTGAAGGCTGCGCAATTGCGACAGGTCATGCCCGCCCGTGCGGTCGATCAGCACGTATTGATAGATCCAGCCCACGCCCGTCGCGTCGGGGCCAAGCTCGGGGCTGACACCACGCGGCAGATCGGACTGCACTTGCGCGAGGTATTCCAGCACCCTCGATCGCGCCCAGTAGAGATCGGTGCCATCCTCGAAGACCACATAGACGAAACTGTCCCCGAAGAAGGAGAATCCGCGCACGTCGACCGCGCCGGGCACGGCGAGCATGGCGGTGGCGATGGGATAGGTTACCTGATCCTCGACCACCTGCGGGGCCTGCCCGGCATAAGGCGTCTTGATGATGACCTGCACGTCCGACAGGTCCGGGATCGCATCGACGGGGGTGCTGCGCAACGACGCGACCCCGCCCGCCGCCAGCATCAGCGCCAGAACGATCACGATGACGCGGTTGGCCAGCGACCATCGGATGAGCGCGGGGATCACTGCCCCGGCTCCTCGGTGCCGATGACGGTCAGCGAGAAATCCTCGCCCTGTTCCATCACGATCACGATCTCTCGCCCGATCGGCAGCGCGGCGCGATCAAGCCCGTCCGCCACCGCGAAATCCATCGTCATGCCGGGCATGCCGATCGCCGCAATCGGGCCATGGGTGATGTTCGCCGTGCCCTCGGACATGGAATTGATCGTGCCCGTCACGGTGATCGGCGCGGGGCGCAGCTCGGCCGAGGCCAGAACCATTGTCATCCCGTCGGGCCGATCGAAAGTCAGCACCGCCGCCTCGCCCACTGGCAGGGTTACCGCATCCACGTCCTCGGCCAGGGCGAACTCCATGGTCATGCCGGGCATGCCGATCTCCGTGATCGGGCCATGTTCGATTGTGGCGCTGCGCGCCTGCGCATCCACCGCCTCGATCTGGCCCTCGACGGTGATGGGCGGCGCGGCCTCGACGTTCGGCGCGTCCGGTTCCGTCCCTTCGCCGTCTTCGGGGCGAAGGGCCACGATGGCGAACATGCCGTTCGCGTCCTCGGCCAGATCGAAGGTCACCGGGGTGTCGAGCGGCACGCTGGCAGGATCGACGCCTGTCACATCGAAATCCATCCGCATCTCCGGCCAGCCAAGCGCCGGGATGGGGTCGTGGGTCATGCTCAGCCGACCATCCTCGGTCACCGCGTGAACGATCCCGCGCCCGGTGGCGGCAACCCCGTCATCAGGTCCCAGTGCGCTGAGCGACAGAAGGCCATCGGCCCCGCGTATGGCCCCGAACGCCACCTCGTCGCCGGCGGCAAGCCCTGACAGCGCCACGTCCGACCGGACGGTGAACATCGTTTCCATCGCCGGCCAGTCCAGCGCCTCAATCGCGTCATGGCGGATGCGTGCGCGGCGGGTGCCGGGGTCGAACGCCACCAGCACGCCGCGGCCGGCGACCGGCGCGGCCTCGGTCGGGGCGAACCGCATCATCCCGGCATTCAGCGCGCTCTCGCTGTCGATCAGGAACTGCGCCGAGGCGACGACCTCTACACCGGGCTTGAGCCCCTGCACGATCTCGGTGCGCCCGCCCGCGCCGAACCCGCCGCGCAGCCCGGTAGTGACGAGACGCGGGCGAAACGTGCCATCGACGCCGCGCAATATGACCCGTTCGGCCTGTCCGGTGCGGATCACCGCCTCGGACGGCACGGTCAGCGCCTCGCGCGCCTCGGACGGGAGAAGTGCGACACTCGCGAACATGTTGGGCCTGAGCCGCCCATCCGCATTATCGAACTGCAGCCGCAGCTTGAGCGTGCGCGTCTCGGGGTCGAGCTCGGGAAAGATGTAGTCGATCTCGCCCTCGAATACCTCCCCCGGCAGATGCTCGATCCGGGCCTCGGCGGTCATGCCGGGCGTGATCCGCCCGATATCGCGTTCGAACACGTCCACGATCAGCCAGACGGTGGAGGTATCGGTCAGCGACAGCGCGCGAGTCTCGGGCCGCAGGAACATGCCGTCGGCCGCCTCGAGCGCGATCACCACCCCGTCCTGCGGGGCGTAGTAGCGGATGCGCGGGGCCGGCATGTCAGCCTGGGCCATCTCGTCGATCTGGCGGGGGCTGACGCCGAAATTGCGTAGTTTCGTGCGCGCGATGGCGATCTCCTGCGTATTCTGCCGCCGCGTGGCGCGCACCAGTTCGGAACTCGCGATGGTGATCTGGGGCGCGTAAAGCTCGAACAGGAGATCGCCCTTGGCGACCGGATCGCCCACCGCGCGCACCGCCAGGTGCTCGATCCAGCCCTCGACGCGGGTGTGGATATGGCTCGTGGCGTGTTCGTCATAGGTGACGAAGCCGACCGTCTCCACGCGCTGTGCGACGTCCTCGATGCGCGCGGTGGCGCTGCGCACGCCGATGGCGTTGACCTCCGCGCTCGAGAGGGTAACTTCGGCAGGGTCGCCCGCAGGCTCCTGCCCATCGTAGACCGGGATCAGGTCCATCCCCATCGGCGACTTGCCGGGGCCGTCCTTGCGGAAGTTCGGGTCCATCGGGGCCACCCAGTAAAGGATACCCGGCCCCTTCTCGGCTGTGTCCGCATCGAGGGCCGAGCGGGCCCGCTCGAACCCGATGCCTGCACCGAACCCGGCACCCAGTGCCAGCAGCGCAAGCGCTGCGTATCGTCCACGCATATCATTTACCTGTCTCTTGACCGACCATGACCATGGGCCACGGCCAAACCATGCCCGAAAGCGACGGCTTTCAGGCGGTGGAGAAAAGGATCAGGTACGTTTCGGGGGTTTGTCAGCGCGGTCCGGGTCGGCCTGCGGGGCCGGATCTGCCGGGATGCGGGCGTATCTGGCTGTCATGGCCACGGACCTCAAGTCCGGAAGCGGATCCGCAAGATCGGAAAAACAGCACATGGTCATCGCGCATTCGGCATGTTGACCATGCGGGCCGTGATCCGTGGAGATACTGTCAGACGCGGACCGCACCGTCATGTCTTGCATGTCGTGGTGCTCACTCTCCGCGGCATGCGTCACGATCTCATCCGGGGCGGCATCTGCCATGGTCCCAGACGCCAACGACCCCGCGATAACCGCGAGCATCGCGCAATGCATCAAGAGACGCGAAAATCCGTGAACGAAGGCTGTCATGTCGCCCCGATAATACCTGCGCTTGTGCGATTGTCCATGACACATATCACAGAGTCGCCGGGCCCTTCACCGGACCGGCGCGTCACCTGCGGCCCTATTGCCGGGTCCGCGCCTCGCGCGGTGTCAGAAGATCATCCTTGCGCTGAAGGTAATCCTCGCGGTCGATCTCGCCGCGGGCGTAGCGCTCGTCAAGCACATCCACCGCGGAACGTCCGCCACCCGACGGCGGCGCCTCCCCGCGCGACCGGACCAGCAGGACGACGCCGGCGATCACCACGGCCACGAAAAGCAGCCAGAGGATGCCGGGAAACGGCATCCACCAGTGCCAGCCATCATGCATCACGTCGGGCCCCCTGACCTGCGCCGCGGCGAGCTGAGGGAGCCCGATGAAAAGAGCAACGAGCGCCCTCACATCATCCCCATGCCCATGATGCTGTCGGCGACCTGCTTCTGCTGGTCGTCGAGCGCCTCGTATAGCGGCACGGCCGCGTCGCGCAGCGTCCGCAGGCCTTCGATGCGCGCCGACATCATCTGCTCGCGGCGCTCCATGCGATCGGGAAAGGAGGTCGGCCGATCGCCCGACATCATGGTCTCGTGCATCTGCTGCATTGACCCGGCCGCATCTCGCACCGCTTCGGCATAGTCTTCCCAGACATCCATCTGCGCGTCGGTGATTCCGAGTTCGGTCTTCAGGAAGGCAAGCCGTCCCTCGATATGTTTGGCCGGGCCACCGCCCATCATGTGGCCACCCATGCCGCCCATCATCTGATCGTGCATGCGTTGACCCTGCATCATGCCCGGGCTGTTCTGCATGCCGTGGTGCATTCCGCCCTGCATGTGCTGCTGTGCGGCTGCCGGAGCCGTCAGCGAGGCAGCGAGGGCGGCGGCGAGAAGGAATCTTCCATGGCGACGCATCTCCATCTCCTTTTTGTCTTCAGATGGCTCTGATCTTCTTGCCGCATTTCCGCCCATGACGCGTTGATCGAGATCAAGGGGGCAATCGCGCATCCGGATGACATTGTCATCGCGCTGTAGCCGCGAGCCGTATGACGTCAGCGCCTTCAAGACTTGCGAGCCCGACAATATCCGGATCGATGTGAAGTATCTCCCGCGATTGGCAGGTGAAACCTTGGGGCGTTACCTCTTCGAGGCGATATTACACCGCGTGGTAGGGCGCGATGCTACCCTACGGCATCGCAATGACATGCTCGATTTTAGCTCATAGTGAACGTCCGCTCTTGCCTTCCCGGCACTACCTTCTCGCGTCTGCGGAGAATGTCCGGACTCCGCCCTTCTTGGCGATGGCCTTCGCGGTCGCGGCAAAAACTCAGCACTCGCGACGCACGGCAGGAAGGTGCCGCTGAGCCAACATCCGAGATACACGGTTTCCGAATATTTCCTCGGAAGCCCATTGTTCGACGTGGCTTCGCAGTTGTGGCTTCGCAGTTGCAAGCGTATCCAGTTAAATAATCACCACGAAATGCAAAGGGCTGGGTCACAGACCAGGATTTTGTGGCAGCATCGGTGTCCGACCCCTCCTTGCGCGGGTCGGACACCGATGCTGCCACAAGAAAACAATCCCATGAAAGGAAAGATCACGCCGCACGACAGCAAGCTCGTACCAGAAGCAAAGAAAACACGTTTTAACAAAGGAAACCCGGCTGCGCGAATATGATCTGTCGCGGCCCTCACGCTGAGGCCGCGCCAGATCACACCTGCGCAGCGTCGATGGAACAGGGATCTGAAGCAGGCCATTCCGGTCTGCGACCACCAGGAAAGGTGATAGATCCAATGCAACACGAACCAGAACCCAACATTAATGCCCTGTTCCGGCAAGCAAACAAAGTCGATGAATTTTTGAAATGGCTCCGCGAGGAGGGGGATGCCCTGATCAGCGCCGCAGATCTTCTCGGCGGCCAGACCTGGGCCGCCAAGGCCACGGATATAGTGACGACGGCGAAGAAAGGAGGTAATGTTGCAGCCCGCCGCAAGACTTTGATCGCAATTCGAGGGCTGCTCGAAGGCGACCTCGCCGGGTTTCACGACAGAGACGAAGCATGGCGTTTCGCAGCGCTTCACCCCGACGATCCGGAAGCAACCCGCGCGATGCTCTGTGCTGATGCTCTCGGTCGCGGCATTCGTGCGCTCGAAGCTCTGCATCTCGCAGGTGTTACCAGCATTTCGGGAGGCGCACGATGACACATAGTCACGAACAAAACTTGCGAAACGCGCGTGAACTCACGCGACTTGCCGCGCAATGGCTCCGCGTGATCAGCTTTGCGGCGTTTCCCGGCGCGCCGGTATTTTCCGCGAGTGTGTGTCACTATCACGCGATGCTCGATCCTGCAACAAGTGATGCAGACCGACTGTCGGCGTGTCGCGCGATGCACGAATGCGTGCTGCGCCGCGCGGATGTCGAGGATCTCGAAGGGCAGTCGAAGCGACTGCGGGATCGTCCCGTCGATCCGTACGGCGCGCACTGGCACACGACGAGCGACGGCGCGGCGCTTTGGATGATCGCGCATCTCTTGTCCTGCGCGATCAGGGGGTTCGAAGCCCAGGCCTGATCTCTTGAAACAGCAACGGGGCCGCGTCACGCGGCCCCGTTTTTCTTTGGTATTCGAACTGCAATGGCCGTGCCGGAGGATGCCGGGCCAAAGCGCGTGTTACCGCGATTTGGAGAGTGCCAGTGGCAGGATCCGGCCCATGAATTTCCTCACAGGCCAGCGCCGAGGCGTCGACCACCCGTTCTGGATCATGCCTTCGGGCTGAGCCTGTAAGCCTTGCGTCGCTTTTTCCCGTCAATCGTCGTGCCTGATGGAAGCTCGTTGATCCAGCCGTACTGCTTGAGGATTCCCAGCATCCGATCCAGTGACTTCGCACGCCGGGTATGGACAGGCCCTAATTGCAGGATCCTGTCGGTCGCAAAGCCCTCTCCGGCGGCAATGTTCCTGCGCAGCCAGTCGAGGAGCGTTTGGGCATGCGCGACGTCGGTTTCGTTCGTTGCCGCGATGCACAGGTATCTGTGCTGCGAGAGGTAATATTTGACCATCTTGCAGGCGGATTCCATGACATCACCGGAGATCACGTCAATTTCCCGATCCTCGAAGCACGTCATGATCGCCGCGAGTCGGCACGCGTGTTCAGGCGCCTTGGCGGCGAACCCCGAGATGTCCGCGGCCCACCCGCCCGGGCCAAGCTCGCGTTCGATGTTGTCGTGAAACTCGATACAAACGCCGAGTGCCTCCTCGGAAAGTGAGAGCATCCGCTCGGTCGGATCTTCCAGAGTTGCAACCAGACAGGCCTCGATTGCATCGTGGAAATGCGCTGCAGCCGCTTCATCCTCCGGGCTCGGGCGTCGATATTTCCGTTTCCCCATTTTGCTTTCGGGCCAGGATGGCAGCATCCGCGCCAGGAGGCCCTGGCCGATCAGGAACTCGTCGCCATAAGTGTCGCGGATGAGAGTCGGTTGAAACATGAGATTGATGGTCGTGGCCGTGGGCGGCACGTAGCCGTCCCCGTCCTGGCTGCCGCGGGGGCGGAAGAAATAGGCCCCATCCCAGAGATTCGAGACGACGCCACTGGATTTCGCGCGTTGATCCTTGGACATCGAGTAGCCGCCCCAGAACGCGGCAGCTTCATCCGTGAACCAGCCAAGAAAACCGCACCCGGTTGCGATCGCCTTGAATGCGCCTTCGATCGTGGCTTCCGTCACCAGAAAACTCGGGCAGACGGGCGCTTCGGGCCTTTCGTCCCCGCGTCCAAGGCCGGAAAGCGCAGCCTTGTGATTTCCCATGGCGATCTTGTGCTCTTCTCTGAGGCGCATGATCACCCGGTCGATGCCGGTTCTCGCGATCTTGTCCGCCGCGCTCTTTCGCTCGCCGGACCGCGCGATCGTCACGAATGCGGCTGTCGCGTTAGCCGATGACCCCAGTGTCTGCACCTGAGTGCGACTGGCGACCGCCAAAGAGGCCACGGAAAGCACCGACTGCGCGGCAAGCGCAGCCGGGGCTTGGGTCTTGCGCACGATCACCTCGGCGGCGCTGCGGAGCTTCGGCGTCAGGCACGCGAGTGGAAATTCGACACTCGGCGGCTCCGCATGCGGAAGTGGCGACGGCTCCTGTGGCGCGGTGACCGTCTCGCTCGACGGAACTGAAAAGTTCGGCGTCGACGTCTTCGCGCCGGTCCTGCCGATGAGGGACTTGATGCGGGCAAGCATGCCTGATCTCCATTTTTGCTGAGGTGATCAGTGAGTATTCCACGGGTATGTGGCCATCGAATCCATGAACATGTGGCCACCGGTTCCACGGCATGTGGCCACCCCTTTGAGAGAGACCTGCGAG
>NZ_JBAPKY010000058.1:0-19079 GCF_037083785.1 Roseovarius sp. D22-M7 | reverse complement strand
TGCATGAACGCACGGATGCTAACGTGGCAGGTGGGTCAGTTTTAGATGATCATAACCCACCCAGGTGGGTCACTTTTGCATGCCGATTCACACCCGAACCGATCTCGAGAAAGCGGGCGAAGATCCAGCGGACGTGCTCGGCGCTGTCCTCATCGACCAACAACTTCCGGTTCTCGACGCGGTAGCCGTAGGGCGGCACCCCGCCCATCCACATGCCCTTCTTGCGGCTGGCCGCAACCTTGTCCCGGATGCGCTCGGCCGTCACCTCGCGCTCGAATTGCGCGAACGACAGCAGTATGTTCAGTGTCAGCCGCCCCATGGACGTGGTCGTGTTGAACGACTGCGTCACCGAGACAAATGTCACTTCATTGCGGTCGAACACCTCGNTGGTCGTGTTGAACGACTGCGTCACCGAGACAAATGTCACTTCATTGCGGTCGAACACCTCGACCAGCTTGGCGAAATCGGCGAGCGAGCGGCTGAGGCGGTCGATCTTGTAGACCACCACCACATCGATCAGCCCGTCCTCGATGTCCTCCACCAGCCGCTGCAGGCCGTGACGGTCCAGCGTACCGCCGGAAATGCCGCCATCATCATACTGATCGCGGACCAGCACCCAGCCCTCCGCCTTCTGGCTGACGATGTAGGCCTCGCAGGCCTCGCGCTGGGCGTGGAGCGAGTTGAACTCCTGCTCGAGCCCTTCCTCGGAGGATTTGCGCGTGTAGATCGCGCAGCGTTGCTTCCGGACGATGGGCTTGGTCATGTGCGGCCCCTCCGGTTCTTCAGCCCGAAGAAGACCCACCCGTTCCAGCGCGTGCCGGTGATGGCGCGCGCGATGGCCGACAGCGACTTGTAGGGCCGTCCCTGCCACTCGAAGCCTTCCCCGGTGACGGTGACAACATGCTCGACGCCCTGCCATTCGCGGAGCAGCCGCGTGCCGGTGATGGGTTTCAGGTCTGCGCGGATGCGGCTCTTCTTTCTGTCGCCGCCGTCAAGTTCCTCGCCCAGCCGCTCCAGCCGCCGGATGGTTTCGGGCTTCAGCCCGCCATAGGTCAGCTCCTGGATGCGATAGGCCAGCCGGCTTTCGAGATAGCGCCGATTGAAGGGCGGCGGCTCGCTGTCGAACAGGTCGCGCCACTGCTTTTTCAGGTCTGGGGTGGTGGTGGTCTTCAGCGCGGCCAGGCGCGCAGGGATGGGATCATGCGTCGTCATGGTTTTCTCCGGTGAATGGAGTTGCATGAAGGCATCGGTCGGGCGGAGAGTGTAGGCAACTTTCTCCAGTATCTTCAGAAGGTTCGACGCCATCGCGCTCCTTCAGACGGACTAGCCCGAGCGCCAGCAGCCCACACAACTCGGTGCGGCGCTCGTTGGGTGTCAGCTGGTCCGGGGGCAGAGCGTTGGGCCCACGCCTTGTCGTGTGGATCGCGTTTTGCATGGGAAAACGCTATCCGATCAGACCCCAAAAACAATTATAATCATAGGCTTATGGGGGTGCTGCGTAAGCGTGCGTCTCCGATGGGAACCAAAGGCGACGTGAGTTGCAACGGTAACAATATGATCTTCGCGCCCCCATGCTCGGACCAGCTTAGTTTCGCGGGCTGGCCTGCACGGGTCCATCACATGGTTGCCGAGCTTTCCGCTCGTCCCTCGTCGGCCAACGCATCGAGCGTCCGACGCGTCTCGCGGCACAGCCCACCATGGCACAGCTCTTGGATGCGATAGCCGAGCCGAAGCTCGAGGTTGCCGCGGCTGGCGTTCGGAGCGCGCTCCCCGAAAGTGATCTGCCACTTCTCCTGAAGCTCGGGCACCGTCATGGCCTACAGCGCCGCAAGGTCGGCCAGTACGTCGATCCCCGCTGCCTGAACAGCGATGGGGAGCTTTGCGCTGATTTTCTAGAATTTTCCCTCGTGCGTCGTCTCCAACTCGGTTTCGCACCTGTCTCCGACAACGGTGTCTGAGGGCGAGAACGTCCAGCGAACTGTCTCCGTCGATCGGAGATTTATCGTTCCCTTTCTGTGGGTTGGTGCGCGCGATCGCACTGGCGAGGATCGCAGCCAACTCCGCCAGTCGCTCATCGGTGGTGAGCGTCTCGATGGGCGGTCCGAAGGCGATGTCGTCAGATATGGGGAGCGAACCCTTGGAAGCGGTTTGCTTCACGTTCGCCGCTCTGGCGGGCGCATTTCAAGTGAAAGCCGAGGGTTACCGTACTCTCGCGCGGCGACGAGAATTTGTAAACAGCAGGAGAGGTCTGATGATGGAAGCGGTCCGCTTCACCTTGACACGCGCTTAAACAACAGGTCACCTCGTCAGGTAAGATTGAGGACCCATAAGCCATTCATGCATACGAAAATAACGCGCCTGTTACAGATCGGTGACGTACACCTGCCAGATTGGCCGAGCGAAAAAACTTCACTCGACCTGAAGGATGGTGCCTTTTCTGAAGATATCATCCAAGACCTCACCGAAAATCGTCTCTCGATGGTGTTGTCCGCATTGAATAAAGTCGCAAACTCCAGATCAATCGATTCTGTAGTGCTCATGGGCGACTATACCTCCCGCGGGCAAACCGAACATATTAGCCGAGCGACAAGAATCCTATGTACACTTCTACAGGATGCGGGAAACCGGCATCAGCCAACAGTGTGCGGAGTGCCAGGCAACCATGATGTTTCAAAGGTCGATGCGGCAAAAAAAGGTCCGATCGCCAAGTTTGAACCAGTAAGAAAAGCATTTCGGGAGTGCGGCTTTAACGAGCCACCAGTAGAGGACAGTGTTTTTCACGCCATCAAAAACCGTGATGGCGGTCAGTTAGAAATCTGCCTTCTCAATACGAGTATCGGATCTATGTCCGTGCATCTGCTGCCGCAGCAGCTCCAAGCTGATTTTCAGGATGACCAGCTTGAACAGACACCAGTAAAATTCTTTGAACACGAACAAGACGCACGAGCTGAGCCAGAATTTGGCGCAATCACAGGAAAAGTGAAGAACCGCGTTGACCAGCTGTATAATCAGCTGGACACTCCGTATCTGTCTAAATACGCCCTTCGATCTCTTTTAGGCTGGATTTCCAATGGACAGAAAGATTTCGCACTTATATGCGCCCATCACAATATCCTTCCCCAACGAATTCCCCGAATCACACCTTATGCCGAAATGCTCAATGCCGGGCTACTGAGGGATGCACTGCTTGAAACGGGAAAAGTAATTCTATACCTACACGGGCACATTCATGAGAGCCCAATCGAAACAATCGTTCGACCAAAGGCATACGGCGAAACCGGCCATACGGCCAAAATCATTTCGGTGTCAGCGCCTCCCATATGGGAGGGCTTCAACGAGGTTGGTCTATTTCACGACGAAAATGATGACATCTTTTTGGTCCGAGTGACGGAATATAGACCAAACAAAAATGGACACATTGGGAATTTTTCAGACCAAAGAACTAGATATTTCCCCTTGATCACGGACCATTCTGTTCTGATGACCAAGAATGCCCGAAGGCTTTGGGACAAATTGCGAGATTCGACGCGCTTGACGTGGTCAGAGTTAATCGAGGAGTGCGAAGAATTGGATCTTGCTAATGATGATCTCGAGCATCTTGCTATGCTATTGTTTTGCTCAGGGGCGATGAAAATCGCAAACTTGGGAAAACCTCGCCATAAATGGCGGCTCGAGATTTCAGAAATGGGCGCATGATGTTGAATCCCTTTCAGCCTACCAAGTTCGAGCACGAAAACCGCCCTGTAGTGTGGTTATCACCCTGGGCAAGATCTCTTGCTAAGACAAAGAAACCCGACTTCGTAGTAGGTACGCGCGGCAGCGGTAAAACAACCGTTTTGCGCTCCCTGCATACGAAAACGCTAATTGAGAACGACTTCCTCGCCCAGCAATATGGATACAAGGGACGCACCTTTCATTGGTTTGGTTGTTATATGCAATTCAACCACAGCTTTCAGCACTTAACTGAGCAGGTCCTGAACGAGGTTTCCAAAGTACATGGCAGAACTGTGTCAGAGCTGAACCGGTATAAACTCTTCTGCTCATTTTTTGAATTGAGCGTGCTGGAAAGTCTCCTTGAAGACCTTAGGTCGCTTGAAGATAGAGAGTTGATACACTTCTCCGGCAGGAAGGAAAAAAGAGCTTGCGATGAGCTGAGAGAGATTCTGAACGAAATTGGCGTAGCCGATGTTAACTTAATGTCGGACTATAATGATGCGCTGCGTCTCGTTCGACACATTCGAGGCGCGTTTCTGGCCACCTACGACCAAGTTCGGATCGCTGATGCTATTTCAGCAATGGACGCCTTTACCCCAACTACAATTATTAAATTCATTAGAGAAAGCATTGTCCCCTCTATCAGGTCAGAACGATTGCCAAGGGGAAAAGAGGTGGATCTTTACATTTTGCTAGACGATTGTGAGAACCTCAGTGATCTGCAGCAGCGCGCACTCAATACCTATCTTCGATCAACTGAAGGTATCGCGAAATGGGTAGTCGCCTATGTCAGGGGGCAGTATAATACAATTCAGACGACAATCCCTGAAACCTCCCTTAGTCATGCAGACCGGAATATTTGCGATGTCGATGACAGGTCAGAGGAGGACTTTCGTAATTTTTGCGAGAGCGTCGCAACGCTTAGGCTGAACAACTTTCTTAGGTCATCGCTTTCCGAAAATGTCCGTGAAAATACAAAATTTGAGTTATCGAAATGTGGACGACCTTCATACAATATTTTGGTTTCAGAAATTTTGGAAGGTTATCAGAGCGCTGCGGTCCAAAAGTTTAAGAGTGAAGTTGGAACAACAAAGGCAAAGTTAGCAAGTGTTATCGGTGTTGGTCAACGCGAATCATTCCATGTGAGTGCCACCCGAATGCCCTATGTTGAGCACGTGGTGATATCTTCGCTTGACCTTGATGTTCTTTCCTTTGGGTCCGAGCCTGATCAAACTCGACTTAGGAAAGAACTCCACAGAAAGAGCGCTGCCGCGTATATAATCGCTTGTCGAGTCTGTAAGCGGCCACCCTTGTATGCCGGGGACCGGTTCGTACTTTGGGCTAGTGATGGTAATATACGTGATTTTTTAGACGTGATGGCGGAGATGTTTAGCCTCCATACAAGTAGGGGTGCATCCTCTGACAATCAAAATATTACTCTTGCGAAGGCTTGCCGAAGGTTTCTTAACTCTGAAGAGAGATTTTCGATAAAGATTCAAGACCGCTGTATTCGTAATGTTTCTCATCACTCTTACGAGACGATTCAAGGTATCGAGGACTCTGGAGAACCGCATATATTTTATCTTCTCTCCGGTCTCGCGGAACTCCAACGTATCCTTCATCACTACAACGAGAATGGCGAGGCTGTGCGCTACCCCGAACGCGGTATCTTTAAGGTTAATGTCAAGCAGTTTAGCGTATCAGCGTCAGAATATGAGTTCTCAAATCTGTATGGTCTTCTTCGTCGTATCGAGCGCGATGGGTTCATACGTCTCGAGGAAAATCGGGCTGGGTTGGAAAGAGAGGACGTTGCATTTCGGCTACATCGACGACTATGCCCTGTTTTGGATTGTTCTCCACGCGGCGCGTACGAACAAGTTCGCATTGATCCTCGACTACTTGTGCGTTTGCTTTCGCAGTCCGACCCTGTTTCTCCTAAGCTGTGGGCTGAAGACTATTTTGATCGCATGGTGGGCCATGATCGGCGGCAACAGAGATTTGATGTTTGAGTGTTGTGATGATCTTTAACGGATACTCCTTCGAGGAAAGACATTTCAACGTCGGTGACATCGAGGAGTTGGAAGTTGACGACGCAATTTTTGTGCTCGGCTGGGAGTCTCGATGCATGGAGTTTGCAAGGTCCGGTGCGATCAAGGGAAAGCGGGCGTATGGCATACGGTTTCTCGATGATGGTATGGGAGAGAGACAAGAGCATGAGTTAGAAGCCCTTTTGAGCGAAAGCTTCGATGATTTTGAGCTTCGGAGGTTCACCAGTGCGCAAGACCGAACAAGCTGGGAAGGCGAGCTTGACGGTTTCATCGCCGAATTGGCTAAACGCGCCGACTCTCTAACTTGCTTTGTGGATTATACGATAATGCCCAAGGCGATGACACAAACGCTTTATAGAATGCTTTTATCAAGAGACAGTTATCCCAAGATTCACTGGGGGTATTGCGAAGGTATTTACTCGTCGGCTGCTGGAAATTTAACCTTTGATCAAGGAGTTGCGGATCAGTTCTTTCCAATTCGGTTCGCTCAGGGAAAAGGTGGCACTTCCGTTGAGCGAGCAGTCATTGCTGGAATCGGTGGAGACGTTAAGCTTATATCGGACCTATTGGACGGCCCTGATTACGATCATGTATTTGTTATTTCAGCGAAATCGGGCGGCTCACCGGAGCTTTTCAAAACCGCGCATGAACAAAAGGCGCGTATAATGAGGGAGCATCATGTCCCAGAAACTAATTTCAGAGAGACTTCTGCACACTCCGTTAATGATTGTATATTAGAGTATCTAAGTATAGTCCGGGCGTTGCCGCGGGAATGTGCGATCGAAATTTTGGCTACCGGCCCAAAGCCCCAAGCTGTAGCAGCATGTGCGATTGCTGAGAAATTTGAGGGTTCCGTCTCACTTCTTGGCCGTGTACCAAAAAAGTATAGTCGGCATGATGTACGTGCTTCGGGAAATGTTTCAATCAGTACAGTAAGCAACTTTTGTAATCCAGATATTCGCCACCTTTTACCATGATGTATCATTTTGTTTTAGCTACGGTGGTGGAGTTTGTTCACTGGCCGGTTTCGATACGCGAAATTCGTGGTTCAGCTGGCCTCATGGGTTGGCTTGGTTAGATCAGATTTCCCTTGCAAACCAGCGAATCCGTCCGACGATGTGAATCTCGTCTGCCGTCCGCTCGTACGGACTATAAAAGCCGTTGTCGGAAATCACCCGCACCGCCGGCGGATCGCTGCTGGGGATGTGCTCGAGCCGCTTGGCCACCAGCCCAAGGCCATCGTCGAGCACGAAGATCCCAGGCGGATTGGGGGCGCGGCGGGCCATGTCCACCAGCACGGCGTCGCCATCGAGCAGCGTGGGCGCCATGCTGTCGCCCTCGACATGCATGATGCGCAGCTGCGCGGGGTTGGCCTTGAGGTTGTGCCGGATCCAGGCGCGCCGGAAATGATAGGCGCGGTCGGCTGTCTCCTCAAACTCCTCCACGACGGCGCCGCCGCCCATCGAGGGCCGCGGGGTGGCATGCGCGATCGCCACGAAGGCTTCATCCGGGCTCTCGATGAACGGTGACGTGCCCTCGACATTTCCGATCCCGTGGATCAGCCAGTCGCGATCCACCTTCAGCACCCCGGCGACGGCGCCCAGCTTTTCCATGCCGGGGCGTGTCGAACGGCCGCGAAGGATATCGTAGACGAAGGATCGGTTGACGTCGGCCATCTCGGCGACATGCGCGGGGCTGAGACCAAGCTGCTGGGCCCGGGCCCTGAGACGGTCGGCAAGGGTATGATGCTCGGCCATGTTGTCCCCAACGCTCTGTGGATTGAAAAGGATAAAACAGGATTGATCGGACAGCGTCAAGCCAATAGGAACAGAAGGTAAACACTCTATACGGGAATCGTCGGGAGGGCAGTGCATGCACATCGAGAAATCGTACTTCACGCTCCCCGAGGTGCTCGACCGCTGGAAGATCACCGAAGCGGACCTGATCTACCTCGCCGAGAACGACCAGCTGCGCCTTTCGGTGCGTGTCTTCGGCGTCCCGATGGAGTTCGGCGACATCGAGGAGACCTCGCACGGCGAGGCGTGCCGGATGCCGTGGGAGCAGACCCGCTATAGCGGCCTTCTGGATCTGCATGCCAGCGACGTCTTCCAGCTTTTCCGGTGCGGCGAACTGCATCTGAATTCGTTTCGTACGCCGCGTGCGGACTATGCACGCATCTTTGGCGGCTCCGAGCCTGTCTTCGTGCTGATCGGCGACCTGCTTTTGACGCGCGAGGAACGCGATCGGTTCGAGATCGAAACCGGCTTTTCTGCCGGCGATCATGCCGGAGAAGCGCCCACCTTCATCCACTCGGCGGACTACCAGGAGGTGCGCTGCAACGGCGACCGCTTCAAGCTGGGGCCGATCCAGGCGGAGGTGGTGCGCGCGCTGCACGCCGCCGCACTGGCGGGCGAGCCCTGGCAGAACGGCAAGGCGATCCTCTACGGTGCCGGCTCGAGGAGCCTGCGCATGGCCGATGTGTTCAAGTCGCAGGCGAACTGGCGGCGACTCGTCCGCTCGGATCGCCGCGGCGGATACCGTCTCAACATCGACTGAATCGCCGCCGGTCCGCGCTCGCTGAGGGATCGCGAAGGGGATGGGTGGGGGATGGAAGGGGATGAGATCCTCTGATCCACGGCTCCACCCTTGTCCTGCAACGACTTTCTGATCCCCCACCGCATCCCCCGCCAGTCCTGACGACATCCCACATCGCGATCCGGCAATATGCTCTCAACGCCGCATGAGAGGAGAGACCGATGTTGCAGACGCATTGCATGAACCAGAAGGAGCTGGCCCGTCGCTGGGCGATTTCCCACCGGACGCTGGAGCGCTGGCGTGCCACCGGTCAGGGGCCCGTGTTTCTCAAGCTGGGCGGCCGGGTGGTCTACCGGCTGGCGGATGTCGAGGCGTTCGAGCAGAGCCAGCTTCAGCGTGCCCTGACGATCCGCAATGCGGTCGCCCGGGCCCAGCAGCCGCCGCGGCGGCTCACGGCCGATCCGGCGCGCGCCAGCAGCCAGTCCACCGCCCTCCAGCGCACGCCGCGGGCATGCTGATGAGGACCGCGCCCCATGGCAACCGGCAGTCGGCCGCACCGCACCTCACCGATATCGACCTCAATGCGTGGATTGCGCAGGCCGAGGCCGGCGATGCCCTGATCTATCACTGCGGCTTTCTCGTGGTCGATGCGGACAAGGCGCTCTCGACGCTGCCGACGGACCGGCGCCTTGCCCTGCGCGGCGTGGCGGATGCCGCGTTTCGCGCCGCGGAACAGGGCCTGGTGCATCTCGTGCAGGAGCGGCTCGAGACCGACCGCTTCGCCTACATCGCCATCGCCCGCCCCAAGCCGAAGGGCGCCACCGCGTCGCTGTCCGCGCTGCTGCTCGACGCGCAGGCAGCCTGACACCCCCACCCAGACCCAACCCGCAAATCAAGGAGGCACAAATATGCCATTTCCCGCAAACACCCCTACGCCGGACGACCTGTCGGAGCTTAGCGTTCAGGACATCGCGCAGATGCCAGTCGAACTGCTGGCCATCCTGCAGCACGAAATCGACGCGCGGCTCAAACGCGACAAGGCCGCCAAGACCCGCCTCGATGGCGCGCTGAGCGTGCGCTACGCCGACCACGCTGCCGAGGAACGGCAGGCCCACGGCAAGGACACCGGTACGGTCAGGTTCGATGATGGCGATTTCACCATCGTCGCGGACCTGCCGAAGCGGGTGGAGTGGGATCAGGCGCAGCTGGCCGCGGTGGTCGAGCGCATCCGCGCCACCGGCGACGATCCCGCTCAGTATGTCGACATCGCGATCAAGGTGCCCGAGCGCAAATATACGGCCTGGCCCGACGCGATCCGGGCCGAATTCGAGCCGGCGCGCACCGTGAAGACCGGCACGCTGAAGGTCGAGCTTCTCGCACAGGGAGGCGATCGATGAGCTTGCGCATTCTTACCGCCGATGAGCGCCTGCAGGAGGCGCAGGGCAAGACCACCATGGCGCTGTTCGGGCCGAGCGGGTCGGGCAAAACAACCCTCGTCACCACCATGCCCGAGGAACAGACCGTGTGTCTCGATCTCGAGGCGGGTCTCAAGTCGGTGCAGCACTGGCGCGGCGACAGCCTGCCGATCCGCCGCTTTGCCGATGCGGTCGACATTGCCTGCCTCATCGGGGGCGCGAACCCGGCCGCCCAGCCCGACGAACATTTTTCCGAGGCCCATCACGCGCATCTGCGCGGCCTCTATCCCGATCTCGCCGCCCGGCTCGATACCAAGCGCATCGTCTTTGTCGACAGCATCACAGATCTGACGCGCCAGGCGATGGCATGGGCCAAGACCCGGCCCGAAGCGTTGTCGGAACGGACCGGAAAACCCGACACGCGCGGCGCCTACGGCCTGCTGGCGCGCGAGGTCATCGGGCTGCTGAAGCATCTCCAGCATGCGCCGGGGCGCACGGTCATCTTCGTCGGCATCCTCGAAAAGGTCATCGATGACATGAATCGCGTGACCTGGCAGCCGCAGATGGAGGGCGGCAAGGCCGCGCGCGAACTGCCCGGCATCGTCGACCAGGTCCTGACGCTCGGCCTGTTCACGCAGGAGACCGGCGAGGACGGCACGGTCACCTGGCAGCACGACCCCGAGAAGGGAAAAGCCCGCCGCCTTGTCTGCCACTCCGGCAATCCCTGGGGCCTGCCGGCCAAGGACCGCAGCGGAAAGCTCGACCTCACTGAGCCCGCCGACCTCGGCGCGCTTCTCAACAAGATCAACCAGACCCCGAAAGGATAATCGAAATGACCTTCGACATGAACGATGTGGCGCCACAGCAATCCGGTGACCTGATCCCCGACGGCACCTTTGCGAAGGTGACAATGTCCATCCGCAAGGGCGGCACGGACGGGATGAGCGAGGTGGATCGCGGGTTGCTGAAGCCCTCGAACCAGCCCGGCAGTGATGTGCTGTCGGTGGATGCCGAATTCACCGTGGCCGAGGGGCCGCATGCCCGGCGCAAGTTCTGGCAGAATTTCACCGTCCAGGGCGGCAAGCTCGACGAGCAGGGCCAGTCGATCGGCTGGAAGATCTCCAAGAGCCAGTTCCGCGCGATGATCGACAGCGCACTCGGGCTGAACCCCGAGGACATGAGCGAGGCGGCCAAGGCCAAGCGCATGCTGCGCGGGCTGGCCGATCTCGACGGGATCACGTTTGTGGCCAAGACCCAGATCGAGCCGAGCCGCAACCCTTCCTACAAGGACGCCAACAAGCTCGACCATGTGGTGCTGCCCACCGCACCCGAGTGGCGACGGGTGATGGCGGGCGAGCCTGTGGCGGCGCAGCCGTCGAACAAGTCCCGTCCCGCCACCGCCCCCGCGCAGCCCGCGACGCCGGCCTGGGGCCAGTCGCAGCCCGCGGCCACGCCGGCCGCGCCCGCCTGGTCGTCATCCTCCGCCCAGCCCGCCTCCGAACCCACTGACCCCAAATCCGCGAGCGGCGCGCAGCCGTCGGGCGGTCCGGCGTGGCTCAACCCGTGAGCCCGGACGAATGGCAGGCGCATGTCACCACGGAGGCGGCCCTCGCGATGGGGCGCTGGCTGGAAGCGCGGGGGCGGCTCGACCGCCCCATCGCCACCCTCACGCGAAAGGATCTCGAATGCATGGCCTCAAACGCGATCAGCCGCTTCCTCGTGCTGGCCTCGGAGCGTCGCACCGCCACGCCGGACGCGGAGGAACGCGAAAACCTCGACCTGCTTCTGATGGGGTGAGCGGCGTCTCGGAAACTCTCCGGGGGAGAGTTTCAGCCGCGAACGGGCGGAGCCCCCAACGCCGCGCCGAGCTAGGCCGCCGCCAACCCTGCGCGCTGTGCGGCCGGGAGGCCCGGGGCTTCGGTTACTGCCACGGCCTGCTTTGGGGCCGCAATCCACACCACCGCTTCTGCTCGATGGCCTGCCTCACGGCAGGCTCGGCCAACGCCGAAAGGAACCACGGCATGATCGACAAGACCGACATGGAAACCCGCGCCATCGTCGAGGCGCGCCGCGCGCTGGCCGAAGCGCTGACGGAGATGGGGCTGATGGCGCCGTTCTATCATCGCCCGGCCGCCGACATCGACCGCGTGATCGAGGCCTGCGTCGATGGCTTTCAGGCCTCAATGCGGCGTCAGACCGATGCCGGCGACGTGCCTTTTTAGAGAGGGTTTTGAGTATGCTCGATCTTAACCACAAGTCCGGCTTCGTCTACGGACGTCGCACCACCGATCCTGAGCCCCTTGGCACACGGATCAACACACGGCTCGATACGGCCCTCGAGGCAGAGCGGCAAAAGCAGCGCCCGCGCGACTATCTCGGCGCCAGCCGGATCGGCGAGCCCTGTGCGCGCCGGCTCGTCTATGAATTCACGAAAACCCCAGTCGATCCGGGCAAGGATATCGAGGGGCGGACCCTGCGCATCTTCGAGGCCGGCCATGTCTTCGAGGATCTGGCCATCCGATGGCTGCGCGCGGCCGGGCTGGATCTGCGCACCGAGAGGCGTGATGGCGGCCAGTTCGGCTTCGAGACCGCGAGCGGGCGGATCCGCGGGCATGTCGACGGGGTGATCGTCGATGGCCCGGATCTCGGCCTCGCGTGGCCCGTGCTGTGGGAGCACAAGGCGCTGAAAGCCTCCAGCTGGAATGACACAGCGAAGAAGGGCGTGCAGGTCTCCAAGCCCGTCTATTACGGCCAGCTGCAGATCTACATGGCATACATGCGCCTCGAGGCCGCGCTGTTCACCGCGCTGAACAAGGATACCTGCGAGCTTTTCCACGAGCATGTGCCCTTCGACGCGGGCGCCGCACAGGTGCTGTCGGACAAAGCGGTGGACGTGCTGCGTGCCGCCGACGCCGGCGATCTGCTGCCGCGCATCGCCGCCCATGCCGATTTCTACCTCTGCCGCTTCTGCCCCTTTGCCGCGCGCTGCTGGACGGAGGGGCAGCCATGAGCGTCAACCTCACGGACGCGCAAACGTGCGCCATTGCCGCCATCCGGGACTGGTATCTCCATCGCACGCACGAGCAGCAGGTGTTCCGGGTCTTCGGATACGCCGGCGTGGGCAAAACCACCATCACCGCCATGGCCATCGAGGCGCTCGGTCTGGAGCCGATGACCCCGGGCGGTCTGGGCGGCGTACTCTTTGCCGCCTACACCGGCAAGGCCGTGCTGGTGATGACCCGCAAGGGAACCCCGGCCCAGACGATCCACAGCCTGATCTATCGCCATTCCGAGGCCTCGCCCGAGGAAATCGCGCGGGTGACCGAGGAACTCGCGGCGCTGGAGCGCGATCTGCCGCGGATGGGCGTCGCCGAGCGAAGCTTTGCCGAGGCTCAGATCGCGCAGCTGAAACTGCGTCTCGACCACATCCATGCGCCGCAATTCGTGCTGAACCCGCAATCCGATCTGCGCGATGCCGATCTGCTGGTGCTCGACGAGGTCTCCATGGTCGGTGCCGACATGGCCCACGACCTGCTGGCCTTCGGCAAGCCGATCCTCGTGCTCGGCGATCCGGGCCAGCTGCCGCCCGTGAAAAGCACGGGGGTTTTCACCGAGGCCGTGCCGGATGTGATGCTCACCGAGGTGCACCGTCAGGCCGCCGACAGCCCGATCCTGCGGCTCGCAACCATGGCGCGCGAGGGTCACGACATCCCCTTCGGCGCCTTCGACGATCAGGTCTGGAAGATGTCCCGCCACGAGATCGGCCCCGCGCAGATGCTGCAGGGGGAACAGGTGATCTGCGGCACACATGCCATGCGGCGGCGGCTCAACACCGCGATGAAGCACGCCGCCGGATTTGACGCCGATTACCCCACGGGTGCCGGCGAAAAGATCATCTGCCTGCGCAACCGCCACGATCTGGGGCTGATCAATGGCATGTTCCTGACCCTCACGGATGTGCAGGCGCATCCGCACAACGACCGGGCCTTCCGCGCCAGCGTGCAGACGGATGATGGAACATGTGTCTCCGGGACGCAGGAGTTCTGGCGCGGCGAATTCGACGATCATGTGCGCTTCGATCCGGATCGGCACCGCCGCGAATGGATGGCCTGCCGCGGGCTCATCCAGTCCAGCTGGGGCTACGCGATCACCTGCCACAAGGCGCAGGGGGACTCCTTCGGCACTGTGATCGTCTTTGATGAGGGCTTCGGTCGCACCGCCGAGGAACGCAATCGCTGGCTCTACACCGCCATCACCCGGGCCGAGCGCGGCCTGCTGATCCTGTCATGACACACCCATCAAGAAGGACACCATCATGCACAAACGATCCCATGACCCGCGCTCGGCGGAGGAAAAGGACGCCGAACGCCGGGCATTCGCCGAAAGCTCCGGCAGGAGTGTCGAGGACATCAAGGCACTCGAGGACGCGCTGCGCGAGGTTCCGATAGAGCACTTGATCGAGCGGCTCTATGGCCCGGATCACGGTGCCTTCTACGACAAGGGTGAGGATCTCTGGATCGTTCCCGACCCGAAGCATCGGGGTCCGGGTTTCGGGTTCATCGCCATTCGCAGCGACCGAAGCTGGTTCGGTGGCGTCGTTCCGCCGGGAGCCTTTCAATGAGTGCCGTTGTCATCGATCTCAATGATGTCGCCCCGGCCCATGCCCAGCCCGAGCGCTACGATCTGGACCTGATCGTACAGCGCCTGCGCGAGACGGCCGAGAGCTGGGTGCCGCGTCTCTTCCCGAACGGCAAGCGCGTCGGCGATGAGTGGCGGCTGGCCAATATCCGCGGGGACGCCCCGCGCAATACCGGCTCCTGCGTCATCAGCTTGCGCGGCCCGCATGCCGGCGACTGGATCGATTTCGACGGCAATGCGGGCGGCGGGCCGATCAGCACGATCGAGGAAGGCACCGGCCTGACGGGCCGCGACCTCATCGTCGAGGCGGCCAACATGACCGGCGTGACCTCCGGTGCCCCGATGCGCCAGGCACCGCCAGCCAAGCCTGCGCCAAAGCGCGATGCAACGCAGGATATCGCCCATATCCTGTCCAGAGCCGTGCCGCTCACGGACACGCCTGCTGCGACATACCTTGCCGGCCGCGCTCTGGCGGTGCCGGACGAGACCGACCTGCTGTTTCATCCCGACCTGACGCATTGGGAGACGAGGACCGGCTATCCGGCGTTGTTGGGGCAGGTCCGCGATCGCAGCGGCGAGGTGATCGGGCTGCACCGCACCTACCTCGTTGAAGACGCCAACGAAGTGCGCAAGGCTCCGGTCTCGAAGCCGAAGATGATGATGGGGCGCATCGCCGGCGGTGCCGTGCGGCTCGCGCCGCTCGGGACCGGCGACCGGCTGGCGCTGTCGGAAGGCATCGAGACCGGGCTCGCGGTGATGACCGCCTGTCCCGATCTGCCCGTCTGGGCGACGCTGTCGACCTCCGGGCTGGAGCAGATCGATCTGCCGCCCGCCGCGCAGCGCGTGCTGATCCTGGCCGATCATGACGTATCGGGCGCCGGCTTGCGTGCCGCCGAAGCCTGCGCCCGCCGGCTTCGGGCGCAAGGGCGCGATGTCGCCATCGCACGACCGCCCGAAGAGGGACAGGACTTCAACGATCTTCTGGTGCGCGACGGACCCGAGGCCATAGCCACCCTGATCGCCGATGCGGAGGCCATCACCGAGACCAAGGTCGTCCTGCAGATCGGCCAGCATCGCCCGGTCAATTATCAGGGGTCGGGCGAGGACATTCCGACCTTGCGCGCCGACGAGGGCGATCTGGGCCGCTCGGTCTCCCAGGTCTGGAGCGTGGTCATGGCATCGAACCGCACGCCATGGGTCTTTCGCTTCGCCGGTCAGCCCACATGGGTCGTCCCCGATGATGAGGGGCGTCCGGTGGCCACCATGCTCAACGAGGAGCGCCTGCGCCACATGCTGGCACGGCTCGCCCGCTGGGTGCGCGAGAACGCCAAGGGCGAGCTGCTGCCCGCGCCCCCGCCCGTCGCCGTGGTGAAATCCGTGCTCGCCACGCCCGACCCGGCGCTGCCGGTGCTGACCGGCATCGTTAACACGCCGGTCTTCGGCCGCACCGGCACGCTGATCACCACGCCCGGCTATCACCCCGACGCCCGGCTGCTCTACGTGCCGGCGCCGGGCTTTACCGTGCCCGATATTCCGAGCCGGCCAACCGAGGCGGAGATTGCCGCGGCCCGCGCCCTGATCTGCGAGGATCTCTTCGGCGATTTCCCCTTCACCGGCGAGGCCGAGCGCGCGCATGTCGTGGCGCTCCTGCTGCTCGGCTTCCTGCGCGGGATGATCGACGGGCCCACACCGCTGCACCTGATCGAGAAACCCACGCCCGGCACCGGGGCCACGCTGATGGTCGACGCCGTGGCCACCATCCTGACCGGCACCGGCGCCAGCGTGATGACCGAGGGGCGCGACGACGAGGAATGGCGCAAGCGCGTCACCGCCAAGCTGCGCCAGATCCCCTCGATCATCCTGATCGACAACCTGCGCGCCAAGCTCGACAACTCCGCCGTGGCCGCCGCGCTCACCGCGCCCTTCTGGGAGGATCGCGTTCTCGGGCAATCCGAGATGACCCGGCTGCCGATCCGCTGTCTGTGGATCGCGACGGGCAACAACCCGGAATTCTCCAACGAGATGGCGCGCCGTCTGGTGCGCATCCGGCTCGATGCCAATGTCGAGCGTCCCTGGCAGCGGTCCAGCTTCCGCCATCCCGATCTCATGGTCTGGATCCGCGCCAATCGCGGCCGGATTGTCGCCGCCTGCCTGACGCTCTGCCAGGCATGGATCGCCGCGGGCAAGCCGCGCGGCACAAAGACCATCGGCTCCTACGAGAGTTGGGCGCAGGTCATGGGCGGCGTGCTCGAGACGGCCGGCATCCCCGGTTTCCTCGGCAATCTAGAGGAAATGATGGAAGCATCCGACAATGAAGGGGCGGCGTGGAACGGGTTCATCTCAAGCTGGTGGGACCGGTTTGGGACCGCAGAGGTGGGGGCAAGCGATGTGCTTGAGCTGGCGCTATTCGCCGACCCGAAGCTCCCGGTGGGCCGCGAGGGCAAGACCATCGACACGGCAGAGCTCGGTCGTGGCATCAGTCGGATGCGAGACCGTGTTTTCGATGTGGATGGGCGGAAGCTCCAACTGAGGTTCAGCAGAACGCTGCGACGCTCGCAACGCTGGATTCTGATGATCACGGGGGATCGCGCACCCCAATCGCCTGCTGAAGGGTGTGAGGTGTGTGAGGTAGGGTGTGAGGATACGAAAGCCCTACCTCACACGTCCAACTCACTGAATACGCAGCAGAAAACCGAAGGGTGTGAGGTGTGTGAGGTAAACTCCCGTACCCTTACGCATGCGCGCACGCGCGCGCACGCGAAGGAGAGGCCGGAAAATGCCTCACATTCCTCACATACCTCACACGCGCCAATGAAATCAAAAGCTTATGGGTGTGAGGATGGGTGTGAGGCAGATTCGCCCACCTCACACAGCCCAGGCTCGGTGCCTGACTGGCTCAGGGAGGTGCTCGAATGATGCGTCCGCCTACTACGGGCCCGCTGCGTGTGCCCTGTCCTGACCAAAAGTTCCGATCCGACGACGGCGTCCGGTACCGCCAAGCATCAACCGCCGTCGTCTTCCACCCGAGCAGCCAACCAGAAGAGGAGACCACTCATGGCTGAACCGACTCTTGCCACCACTCATGGCGGCGCAACCCCGGAAACGCAGATCCCGCCCGCGGCGGCGCGCACCATCCTGGCGCTCGACCTCGGCACCACCACCGGCTGGGCCATCCGTGATCATGATGGCCTGATCACCAGCGGTACGGCCCGCTTCAAACCCGGCCGCTACGACGGCGGCGGCATGCGGTATCTGCGGTTCACTAACTGGCTGACCGAGATCGACCGGCTGTCCGGGCCGCTCGCCACGATCTGGTTTGAGGAAGTCAGGCGGCATGCGGGCACCGATGCGAGCCACGTCTATGGCGGTCTGATGGCCACGCTGACGGCATGGGCCGAGCTGCGTGGCATCCCCTATGCCGGCGTCCCTGTTGGCACGATCAAGCGCCACGCCACCGGCAAGGGCAATGCTCCAAAGCAGGCAATGATCGACGCAGCCCGCGCCCGCGGGTTCTCGCCCGCTGACGACAACGAGGCCGATGCCATCGCCATCCTGCTCTGGGCCATCGAGACGCAGGGAGGTGTGCAATGACCGGGATGCGGTATGCCCCGAAAGGCTACGGCGGTCACCGCCGCGACCCCGAGCAGGTCAAGCGCGACGGTTGGCACGAGCAGCACATGCTGGCGGTCTCGCTCGATGACCATCGCCTGACCTGGCCAGAGCGGGAACTGGTGCGGCAACTGGGCGAGCGTCTGTACGGCAAACTCCCCGCCGTCCGGGAGGTGCGCAATGAGTGACTGGACCACCGGCCGCGTACAGGACCGGCTGGAGCTTGCGGCAGACGTGTTCGCGCAGCTGCCCGCGGTGAAGCCGACAGGCTATTTCAACGCCTGGCCCGAGTATTTCCACAGCTTCGCCGATCACGTGGGCCAGGAGCCCGAGATGAAACGCCCGCGACCCAGCCCGCGCATGATCACCGAAGCCGATGAGGCCATGCTCTGGCTGCGCTGGCTGGAGCGCGACGACGCCCGGATCGTCTGGCTGCGCGCCAACCGCAAGCCGTGGAAGAAGATCACGTGGGAGATCGGGCTCAGCCGCCCGGCAGCCAACCGGCACTGGCAATACGGCGTGGCGCTGATCACATGGCGGCTCAACGGGCGCGTGCCGTCCGCCAAGCGATCGCGGCGCTTCGTGATCGAGAACGCCGACCGGCTGTCAAGGAAAATCGTCCTGTGAGGGAATTATCGGAGAGACATCCGGACGGGTTCACTGCGAAGCTCGAGGGGCCTACAAAAGGGTTATGCTCGCATGAGGCGTGAGCGACGGGACAGCACGACACGACTGGATTCCGGGGTCCACCCGGAGTCCAGATCGGAATCCAGAAGGGGACACGATGGCACGAGAGCGGCGACAGTTCGAAACCGGGCAAACGCCCACCGTCTGACCGGAAAAACTGTCTCCGCCGACCCGTAAGCCATTGATTTTACGGTTCCTTTTCGTGCACTTCGTATGCTGGGGGGCGCAGCGCGCAATTTCGCCAGCGTCAGGGCCGTTTTTTTGGGAGTCCACCCCGGTCGGAGTCCACCCCTGAGACCAGAAATTACCACGCGATAACAGTCTCTTGGCAGGTGGACTGTAAGCGCCAGCTGGGCCCCACGGGCTTTTCAGCTTGACGTCTGGAAGTTCCAAGGGAGGAGTTCGTCGATCCGGTTTTTCGGATGGCCGGCGG
>NZ_JBAPKY010000057.1:0-19802 GCF_037083785.1 Roseovarius sp. D22-M7 | reverse complement strand
TGGCATCCTTCGCCGTCGCCGCCGCAACCCGAAGCGCGCGCGCCGACAAGTCCGTTCGTGCAACCGCAACCGCCATCGAACCCTCCATGCTTCGACGAAAGGGCCTCACAGCAGTGAACCGAAGGGAAGCCCGCGAGGGTCACCGACAGGGGCCGTTTCAGACTGCGATTGCGCCGCCTTGTGCCCGCGCAACTGCGCTTTCAGAAAACCGCGCTCCTCATCGCTGAGTGCAACCGCAACCGAGGCCCGACCCCGCATGCCATTTTCTCAAAACTTTGCGCCATTTCAACTTTGGCTAATTTGGTTCCGGGTGACTAGATCCAGCCGCCGCGCGACATCAACCCGAGGCGTTCCAGCTGCCGCCAGCCGGTCAACCGCGTGGAGGCGTCGCACCACAGGTCGGGATCGGCGCTAAGCGCATCGTAGTACTCGTCGTAGAGCGTGCTGTTCGCGAAGTGCTCCTGCCGCTGCTTTTCTTCGGCCGACCGTGTGACCACGATGTCGAGGAACTTCGTGTGCAGCAGCACGCCCGAGGTCAGTTCGCCGCCATCCGCCGCGTAGACCCGGTTGAGCCGCCGGGGCAGCACAGCGTGGCTCGAGTTCACGTAAGCGTGGCGCCAGTGCCAGCGGACCAGCGGCACCTTGCCCATGGTCGGTGCGCGGCGCGGATCGGCGGCGAAGAACATCCGTGCGCGCGGCCCGCCCTGGATCCAGAGGTTTTGCAGGTCGGGCTTGCGCTGCATCCCGTAATTGCCGGCATCGAACCAGCAAAGCCGCGCGAACGGATCCTCGCCCGCTACGCAGTCTCCCCCCGACAGCGGCCCCCGGGGATACATGTCGAGCATCAGTGCGCCGAAGGACGCACGGCCTTGCCGGTCCAGCCAATCACATAGCGCGGGCAGGGGGCGGGTGTCATGATACGGGTAGACTAGGCACTCGTCGGCATCGAGCGTCAGGCACCAGTGCCGGTGCCCGTGCCGCATCTGCAGCCATGTCAGCCAGTCGACCCCGAAGCGCGACAGCCGGTAGCTATGCGCCGTCGTCCAGAGCGAGACGTCGGGCTGGTCGGCAAGGTAGTCGGGCGTGCCGTCATCGCTCGCATTGTCGACCACCAGGAAATGCCGCACCCCGAGGCGGCGGTGATGGCCGAGGAACCACGGCAGGCGCAGCGCCTCGTTGCGGACGGTGGTGAAACACAGGATGTCGTCGTGCGCGATGGCGCGGGTACGGTCGACCGCGCATGCCAGTTGGTGCCGCTTGCGCAGGCTGCGCCACAGCAGGTGGCGGCGCTTCCACCGCAGGCGGTAGGCCTGATACGCGTCGTGCGCCCACGCGGAGATCGTGCCCATGCGCGCCATGTCGTTACTATTCTTGATAATGCCCGCTCTGGTGCCACCGCCACGCATCGCCGATCATCTGCGCCAGCGTCGAGCGGGCGGGATGCCAGCCGAGCTCCGTTTCGGCACGGGTCGAACCCGAGACGAGGCGCGTACAATCGCCCGCACGCCGCGGTCCCTCGATGACGGGCACGCCGCGATTTGTCACCGCCGCCGACTGCTGGACCACCTCGCGCACCGAAAAGCCGGTGCCGGTGCCGAGGTTGAACACCCGGCTGCCTCGCCCGTCCCGCAGCCATGTCAGCCCCCGGACATGCGCGTCGACCAGATCGGCGACATGCACGTAGTCGCGGATGCAGGTGCCGTCGGGCGTGTCATAATCGGTGCCGTGGATCGTCAGTGCCTCGCGCTTTCCGCAGATGGCATCCAGCATCAGCGGGATGAGATGCGTCTCGGGCTGGTGATACTCGCCGACCTGCGCCTCGGGATCTGCGCCGGCGACATTGAAATACCGAAAGATCACGTGGCGCAGGCCGTGCGCCGCCTGGAAGTCGCGCAGCATGTCCTCGATCGCGCGCTTGGACGCGCCATAAGCGTTGATGGGCGCCTGTGCGCAGGTCTCGTCCAGCACGACATTGTCCTGATCGCCATAGGTGGCACAGGTCGAGGAAAACACGATATCGAGACAGCCCGCTGCCACCGCCGCCTGCATGAGACACAGCGAGCCGGCAACGTTGTTGTGCCAGTATAGCCCGGGATCGCGCATGCTTTCCCCGACTTGGCTGAGGGCTGCGAAATGCATCACCGCACAGGGCGCATAGGCCGCAAACACCGCGTCGAGCCGGGCGCGGTCGGTCAGGCAGCCCTTCTCGAACGGGCCAAATTGCACAGCGTCGCGCCAGCCGGTGCTAAGATTGTCATAGGTGACGGGCGTGTAGCCCGCAAGACTGAGCGCCTTGCAGGCATGGCTTCCGATATAGCCCGCCCCTCCGGTGACAAGAACATGCGCCATGCCCCGCCCGCGATTACTGCGCGGCTTTCGACGCGTTGAGCATGTCGGAGATGTAGGTCCACAGCTCGTCGCGCAGATCGTCGCGGGCCAGCGCGAAGGCGACCGTCGCCTGCAGGAACCCGGCCTTCGAGCCGCAATCGAATCGCTGCCCCTCGAAGCGGAAGCCGTATACCTCTTCGCCGTCCGCGCGCGCCCCGTCGATGGCGTCGGTCAACTGGATCTCGCCGCCCGCGCCTGACTGCTTCTTGTCGAGCTTCTTGAGCACGGTGGGCGTCAGGATGTAGCGCCCGATCACCGCCAGGTTCGACGGTGCGCTGCCGGGCCCGGGCTTTTCGACCATGCCCTTGGTGGATACGACGCGGCCCATGTCCTCCTTGACGTCGAGAATGCCGTAGGAACTGGTTTTTGTGTCGGGGACATCCATCGCCGCGACCATGTTGTGTCCGGTCTCTTCGAAGGCCTCGACCATCTGCTGCAGGCAGGGCTTGTCGGCGGCGATCACGTCGTCGGGCAGGATCACCGCGAAAGGCTCCTTGGCGATGAACCGGCGCGCACACCACACCGCGTGCCCGAGGCCCAACGGCTTGGCCTGACGCATGTAGGCGATCTCGCCCGAATCCATGTTGGTGGACTTGAGAATCTCCAGCAGGTCATTCTTGCCCTTGCGGCGCAGTTCCTGTTCGAGCTGCGGGGCGTTGTCGAAATAATCCTCCAGCGCGCTCTTGCCGCGGGAGGTGACGAAGATGAATTCCTTGATCCCCGCCGCGCGCGCCTCGTCGATCGCATATTGCACCAGCGGGCGATCGACCAGGGTCATGATCTCCTTGGGCACCGATTTGGTCGCTGGCAGGAAGCGTGTTCCCAGCCCAGCCACCGGAAAGATTGCCTTCGTTACTTTGCGCCGCATGATCCGCTCCATGTTTTCACAGTATTCCCATTGTAATAACAATAAATGAAGACATTCATTATCTCACGCCTTCTTCCCGCAAATAATGACGGTCGGAGTCGTGTCGTAGGCGGATCCATGCGCATCCGGTCGGCAGTGCAACTCGCAACCGCAAGACGATCATTCGTCGGGCACGCTTCGACCGTGACCCCGGCCATGGGGGCGCCCGGCCTACGGGTGCAGACCGGGCCGATTTGCCCTCAGTTGACGATTCGCGCGTCGGTTGCGGCACGCAGGTCGTCTTCGGTGACGCCGTCGGCGGTCTCGACGATTCGCAGCCCGCCCTCGACCACGTCGAGCACGCCGAGATTGGTGATGATGCGGTTGACCACGCCGGTGCCTGTCAGCGGCAGGGTGCATTCCTTAAGCAGCTTGCTGTCGCCGTGCTTGTTGGTGTGGTCCATCACCACCACCACGCGCCGCACGCCGGCAACCAAATCCATCGCGCCGCCCATGCCCTTGATCAGCTTGCCGGGGATCATCCAGTTCGCCAGGTCGCCGTTCTCGGCCACCTCCATCGCGCCGAGGATCGCCATGGCGATCTTGCCGCCGCGGATCATCCCGAACGAGGTGGCGCTGTCGAAATAGCTGGTATGCGGCAATTCGGTGATCGTCTGCTTGCCGGCATTGATCAGGTCGGGGTCGACCTCGTTCTCGGTGGGGAAGGGGCCCATGCCCAGCATCCCGTTCTCCGATTGCAGCGTCACCTCGACGCCCTCGGGGATGTAGTTGGGCACCAGCGTCGGGATGCCGATCCCGAGATTGACATAGGTGCCGTCCTCGAGCTCTTTCGCGGCGCGCGCGGCCATCTGATTGCGGTCCCAAGCCATGGTCTCAGCCCTCCCTCAATGTGCGTTTCTCGATGCGCTTCTCGTGGTCGCCCTGGATCAGTCGGTGCACGTAGATGCCGGGCAGGTGGATGTGATCGGGCTCCAGCTCGCCGGGCTCGACGATCTCCTCGACCTCCATCACGCAGGTCTTGCCGCACATCGCCGCCGGCGGATTGAAGTTGCGCGCCGTCTTGCGGAAGATGCAGTTGCCGGTGGTGTCGGCCTTCCACGCCTTGACGATCGCGAGGTCGGCGAAGATCCCGCGCTCGAGGATGTAATGCTCGGGCTCGCCATCGGGACCGGTGGGGAACTCCTTCACCTCCTTGCCCTCGGCGATCTGTGTGCCGTAGCCGGTCTTGGTGTAGAACCCCGGAATGCCCGCGCCGCCGGCGCGCATGCGCTCGGCCAGCGTGCCCTGCGGGTTGAATTCCAGCTCCAACTCGCCCGAGAGATACTGCTGCATGAAGGTGTCGTTCTCGCCGACATAGGACGACATCATCTTCTTCACCTGCCGGGTCTGGAGCAGGATGCCGATGCCGAAATCGTCGACGCCGGCATTGTTCGAGGCAAATGTCAGATCCTGCGTGCCGGCCTCCTTGATCGCCTGCAGCAGCAGTTCGGGGATGCCGCACAGGCCGAATCCCCCGGCGGCGATCGTCATCCCGTCGAACAGCAACCCGTCCAGCGCGTCGGCGGCCGAGCCATAGACCTTTTTCATCGCGCAACTCCTTTTTCCGCGTTCTTCGCCCGAGGTATTGGGCGGATCGGGGCGGCGTGTCAACGCGCGTCCCGATTGCTGCCGCGAAATTGCGCGCGGCCTCAGCCTGTCTTCTTGCGGGCGCCGGGTTTCTCTGCCGCCGGTTTCTTGGCGGCGGCAGTTTTCTTGGGGCCGGGCTTTTTCGCGGTCTTTCGCGGCGGGCCCTTCTTCGCCGACTTCTCGGCGATCAGCGCGACCGCCTGTTCGGGGGTCACGTCCTCGGGCTTGACATCCTTGGGCAGGGTGGCGTTGACCTTGCCGCATTTCACGTACGGCCCGAAGCGGCCGTCCATGACGTGGATCGGTTCGCCCTCCTGCGGATGCTCGCCCAGTTCGCGCAGCGGCTTGGCGGCGCCGCGTCCGCGGCCGCCGGGATTGGCGCGTTTCTCGGCCAACAGTTCCACTGCGCGGTTCATGCCGATCTCGAACACGTCGGTGGGATCCTTGAGATTGGCATAGACGGGTTTCTTGTCCTCCGGGCCCTGGTGCATGACATAAGGTCCGTACCGCCCGAAATTGGCCTTGATCGTGCCGCCCTCGGGATGCTCGCCCACCTCGCGCGGCAGGCTCAGCAGCGTCAGTGCTTTCTCAAGATCCATCTCCTCGGGCTTCCAGCCCTTGGGCAGGCTGGCGCGGTCGGGCTTCTTGTTATCCTCGGTGGCTTCGCCGCGCTGCACGTAGGGCCCGAAGCGCCCCGAGCGCAGCGAGATCTCGTTGCCGTCCGCGTCTTGGCCGAGGATGCGGTCCTCGTTCTCGGCGGCATCGCCTCCGATTGGACGGGTATAGCGGCATTCGGGGTAGTTGCCGCAGCCCACGAAGCCGCCCGATTTCGAGGTCTTCAGGTGCAGCCGCCCGGTGCCGCAGAGCGGGCAGGCGCGCGGGTCGGCCCCGTCCTCGCGCGGCGGGTAAAGCTGATCGGCCAGCGCCTCGTCCAGTACATCCAGCACCTCCGAGATCCGCAATTCCGAGGTCTCGGCGATCGCCGCCGAGAAATCGCGCCAGAAGCGGTCCAGCACCTCCTTGTAATCCTTTTCTCCGGCGCTGACGCGGTCGAGATCCTCCTCGAGATTCGCGGTGAACTCGTAGCCCACGTATTTGCGGAAGAAATTCAGCAGGAAGATCGTGACGATCCGGCCCTTGTCCTCGGGGATCAGGCGGTTCTGTTCCTTGCGGACATATTCGCGGTCCTGGATCGTCCCCAGCACGCTGGCATAGGTCGAGGGCCGGCCGATGCCCAACTCCTCCATCTTCTTGACCAGCGTCGCCTCGGTATAGCGCGGCGGCGGCTGGGTGAAATGCTGCAGGCCGAGCACCGATTCATTGTCGGCCAGTACTGCGGCGGTGTCGTCCTTGCCGTCCTGGGCCTTCGCGAAATCGGGCCGCAGCGAGGATTTGGCGAAACTGGCCGTGTCGCCCTCGCTGATCTGCGGGAGGCGTTTGTCGTCGTCGTCGCCCGCCACGTCGTCGCGGCCCTCCTCGTAGACCTTGAGAAACCCGTCGAACAGCATCACCTGACCGGTGGCGCGCAGGCCGACCTGGCCGTCCTTGCTGCCGATCTCGACCGTCGTGCGTTCGAGCTGCGCGGCGGCCATCTGGCAGGCCAGCGTACGCTTCCAGATCAGGTCGTAAAGCTTGCGCTGATCGGCATCGGTGGCCTTGATGGATTGCGCGTCGCGGGTCATCTCGGTGGGGCGGATGCATTCATGCGCTTCCTGGGCGTTCTTGGCCTTGTTCTTGTACATGCGCGGAGATTTGGGGATGTAATCGGAGCCGTAGCGCTCGGTGATCGCGTCGCGCGCGGCCATCACCGCCTCGGACGCCATGTCGATCCCGTCGGTCCGCATGTAGGTGATGAGGCCTGCCTCGTAGAGACGTTGCGCGGCAGACATGCATTGCTTGGCGCCCATGCCGAACTTGCGGCTGGCCTCCTGTTGCAGGGTCGAAGTCATGAACGGCGCCGAGGGGTTGCGTGTCGCCGGTTTCGCCTCGACCGAGGTCACTGACAAGGCGCGCGACGAGACCGCCTGCACCGCCATCTCGGCCTGGGTGCTGTTCTCGAGGTCGTACTTGTCGAGTTTCCGGCCCGCCAGCGTCACCAGACGCGCCTCGAATTCCTGCCCGCGCGGCGTGGCCAGCAGCGCCTTGACGGACCAGTATTCGCGGGCGTTGAACGCTTCGATCTCCATCTCGCGCTCGACGATCAGGCGCAGGCAGACCGATTGCACGCGGCCCGCCGATTTCGCGCCAGGCAGCTTGCGCCAGAGCACCGGGCTGAGATTGAAGCCCACGAGATAGTCGAGCGCGCGGCGGGCGAGATACGCCTCGACCAGCGGCGCGTCGACCTGGCGGGGGTTCTTCATCGCCTCGGTCACGGCGGACTTGGTGATCGCGTTGAAGACCACGCGGCTGACGGGCGTGTCCTGCTTTATCGCCTTGCGCTTGCGCAGCGTCTCTTCAAGGTGCCAACTGATCGCCTCGCCCTCGCGGTCGGGGTCGGTGGCGAGCACCAGCTCGGGGTCGTCCTTCAGCGCGTCGGCGATAGCCTTGACATGCTTGCGGCTGTCAGCGCCGACCTCCCATGTCATCTCGAAGCCGTTCTCGGGATCGACCGACCCGTCCTTGGGGGGCAGGTCGCGCACGTGCCCGTAGCTTGCCAGAACCGTGTAGTTGTCACCGAGATACTTGTTGATCGTCTTGGCTTTGGCCGGCGATTCGACAACAACGACTGGCATGAGCAATCCTTCCGGCTTGATGTGCGCATTGGGGACAGACAATGTGCTGTCGGCAGGGGGATTGTCAATGTGATCGCTGCGGCGCGGCGTCGCGGGGTGCGGTCAGCCGGAAATCGACAGCAGCCCGCCGGGGGCGCGGGTGATCCGGCCGTCAAGCTCGAGATCGACGAGCACCGGCGCGACCGCGCCCGCCGGCGCGTCGAGATCGCGGATCAGCTGATCCTCGGCCAGCGGCGAGGGGCCGAGACGCTGCAGGATCTCGCTGTGCAGCTTGGCCGTGTCGCGCAGGCTGCGCTTTTGCGCCGCGGGCTCGGGAATCCGAGGCGGCGGATCGAGCGGCAGGTCGGGCTGCGCCGCGGCGGCATCGGCGCGGGGCAGCGCCTCGATCACGTCGGCGGCGTTCCGCACGAGGGTTGCGCCGTCGCGCAGCAGCATGTTGCATCCGGCCGCGCGCGCATCGATGGGATGGCCGGGCACCGCCATCACCTCGCGCCCCTGGTCGAGCGCGTTGCGCGCGGTAATCAGCGACCCCGATTTCGCCGCCGCCTCGATCACCACGACCGCCTGCGCCATCCCGCTGATCAGGCGGTTGCGCCCGGGAAAATGGCGCGCCTGCGGCACGAGGCCGACCGGATGCTCTGACAGCCGAACGCCCGTGCCAAGGATGTCGGCGGCCAGACGCGCGTTCTCGGCGGGGTAGATCACGTCGACGCCGCCGGCCATCACCGCGACGGTGCCGCCCTGCAGGCTGGCCAGATGCGCCGCGGTATCGACACCGCGCGCCAGCCCCGAGACGATCACATAGCCCGCCTCGGACAGTTCGGCGGCCAGCGACCGCGCCATGCGTGTGCCCAGGGACGAGGCGTTGCGGGCGCCCACCAGTGCGATCATCGGGCGGTCGAGCACGCTTGCATCGCCCATCACCCACAGAACCGGCGGCGCGTCCGGCAGATCGCGCAGCGCCGTGGGGTAGGCGGCGTCCTGGGAGGTGAGCATCGTGGCCCCTGCGGCGCGGGCGGCGCGCAATTCGGCCTCGGCCACGCCGATGGGGCAGGGGGTGTATTCCATCACGCCCGCCGCGCGGGCGACCTCGGGCAGGGCGTCGATGGCGGCGGCAGCGCTGCCATGTTCGGCCAGCAGGCGATGAAAGGTCGTCGGACCGACCCGGCGAGAGCGCAAGAGGCGAAGCCACGCAACCCGGTCATCTTCCGTGGTGGGTGGGAGTGGTGGGTGAGTGGAAGGATGTGTATCCCCGGGCATCCGTGACCTCGCCAATTGCACCACCTTCATAGCGCGCCACTGGTTAACGGAAGGTAAACCTCAACAGGGATTTCGCGGTCGCGGCGAATTTTACCGGCCCGCCCTCCTTCCGGCCCGCCCTCCTTCCGGCCGGTGCGCCGCACCATGCCGGGGGGCGAGTATTTTTTGGAAAGATGAAACCCGTCTCGCGCAAGCGGGCGCGGTCGATCAGGACGTCGCCGACCCGCCCACCGTCAGCCCGCCGATCAGCACCGTCGGCTGGCCAACGCCCACCGGCACCCACTGGCCGTCCTTGCCGCAATTGCCCATGCCGGGATCGAGCGCCATGTCGTTTCCCAAACCCCGGATCTGCTGCAGCGCGGTGGCGCCGTCGCCGATCAGCGTCGCCCCCTTTACCGGTGCGCCGACGCGGCCGTCCTTGACGCGGTAGGCCTCGGTGCAGGAGAACACGAACTTGCCGTTGGTGATGTCGACCTGCCCGCCGCCGAAGCCCACGGCGTAGATGCCGTCCTTCATCTCGGACACCAGGTCGTCCGGGTCGGCGTCGCCGCCCAGCATGTAGGTGTTGGTCATGCGCGGCATCGGCGCGTGCGCGTAGCTTTCCCGGCGGCCGTTGCCGGTGGCGTCGACTCCCATCAGCCGGGCGTTCTGGCGGTCCTGCATGTAGCCGGTGAGGATGCCATCCTCGATCAGCACGTTCTTGCCCGAGGGCGTGCCCTCGTCGTCGATGGTGATGCTTCCGCGCCGGTCGGGGATCGTCCCGTCATCGAGCACCGTGACGCCCGGTGACGCGATGCGCTGACCCATCAGCCCGGCAAAGGCGGAGGATCCCTTGCGGTTGAAATCGCCCTCGAGCCCGTGACCGATCGCCTCGTGCAGCAGGATGCCGGGCCAGCCGGGGCCGAGCACCACGTCCATCACGCCGGCCGGCGCGGGTTCGGCCCGCAGATTGACCAGCGCGATGCGCAGCGCCTCGCGCGTCTTGCCTTGCCAGTCGTCGCGCATCAGCAGCCCGTCGAGACCCACGCGCCCGCCGCCGCCGGCGCTGCCCTGTTCGCGGCGGCCGTCATGCTCGACGATCACCGACACGTTGAGCCGCGTCATCGGGCGGATATCGCCCACCTCGCTGCCATCGGGGCGCAGGATCACCACCTCCTGGCAGGAGGCGCCGATAGAGGCGGTCACCTGCACCACGCGTGGATCGAGTTCGCGGGCGAAGGCGTCGATCTCGCGCAGGGTTTCGAGCTTGACCGGGAAAGACGCCCCGGCGATCGGGTCGGCATCTGTGTAGAGGTGCTTGTTGGTGTGCGCCGGGGCCGCGGCAAGCGTGCCGCCGCCCGATCCCACCGCAAGGCGTGCCGTCTCGACCGCGCGGCCAAGGGCGGCCTCGCTGATATCCGAGGAATGCGCGTAGCCCGTCACCTCGCCCTGCACCGCGCGCAGCCCGAACCCTTCGGAGGCGTCGTAGGAGGCGGTCTTGATGCGGCCGTCATCGAAGGTCAGCGACTCGGCGCGGCGGCGTTCGAGGAACAACTCGCCATCATCGGCGCCGCGTGTGGCCTCTTGCAGGTGCGCCAGCGCCGCGCTGCGGTCGAGGAGGCTGTCGAAGGGACGAAAAGGGGTGTCGCTCATGGGGCTTCATCCTATATCATGATGCAAGATGCCGTCGCCTTGACGGGCCAAGGATCGGGCCGGGATCGGGGAGGTGGCGGCTTTTGGCCGCAACGGTCTTTCTTGCCGTTTCGATTGGAATATGGTTTGAGACCGAGACAAAACAATGGAAGTCTGACCACAGCGCGACCCGGCTTTCAAGACGGACGGACCGCATCAAACAACCAGGATGTATCATGCGACCACTCTTCAGCCTACTGTCGGGCCTCAGCGCCCTCACCGCCCTGCCCGCGATGGCGCAGGACAACCTTGAAATCGTCGGCAAGCCTGAGAATGGCGGGACCGGCTTCCAGACCGCGGCGACCGAACTGGCGCGCGACCTGCAATGGCTCGATAGCACGATCAATATCATCATCTTCGCCATCGTGTTGCTGGTGGTCGTGCTTCTGGGGATCGTGCTGGTGAAGTACAACCGGCGCGTCAACCAAAACCCGGCCAGCTTCACCCACAACTCGCCGGTCGAGATCGCGTGGACCATCGGCCCGATCGTGATCCTCGTCTTCATCGGCGCGTTCTCGCTGCCGATCCTGTTCAAGCAGCAGGAGATCCCCGAAGGCGACGTCAACATCAAGGTGACCGGTTACCAGTGGTACTGGGGCTACGAGTATACCGACCACGAGTTCGGCTTCCAGAGCTTCATGATCGGCGCGCCGGCGACGGGGGGCGACAACCGCCTGACGCCCGAGGTCGAGCAGAAGCTTGTCGATGCCGGCTACAGCCGTGACGAGTTCCTGCTGGCCACCGACACCTCGGTGGTGGTCCCGGTCGACAAGACGATCGTGATGACCGTCACCGGCGCAGACGTGATCCATAGCTGGACGATCCCGGCCTTCGGCGTGAAGCAGGACGCGGTGCCGGGCCGCCTGGCGCAACTTTGGTTCACGCCCGAGAAGGAGGGCGTCTATTTCGGTCAGTGCTCGGAGCTGTGCGGCCAGGCGCATGCTTACATGCCGATCACCGTCAAGGTGGTCAGCCAGGAAGAGTACGAGCAATGGCTCGACGGGGCGATCGACGAATATGCCGGCACCCCGCGCGCCGTCGACGTGGCCTCGGCGAAGTGACGCGGACCCGCGCCTGACCCCTTACGGATCGGGCGTGGATCCGACAAGCCCTTGCCGAGATGCCTGACAGGAGATCCCGATGAGCGATGCCAGCCTTCAACCCGAGCCCACCGCGGCTGTCCCGAGCGGCGACGATGCGGGGTTCCGCGATTTCTTCGCGCTGCTGAAGCCGCGGGTGATGACCCTCGTGGTGTTCACGGCCTTCGTGGGCCTGCTGGCCGCGCCGGTGGCGGTGCATCCGGTGGTGGGGCTGGCCGCGATCCTGTTCATCGCCGTGGGCGGTGGTGCGGCGGGCGCGCTCAACATGTGGTGGGAATCCGACATCGACGCGCTTATGAAACGCACCTCGAAGCGCCCCATCCCCGCCGGCCGCGTCACCCGCGACGAGGCGTTCGCCTTCGGCATGGCGCTGGCGGGCATGTCGGTGATCATGCTGTGGCTGGCGACCAACGCGTTGGCCGCGGCGATCCTCGCCTTCACGATCTTCTTCTACGTGGTGATCTACACCATCGGGCTGAAGCGCTGGACGCCGCAGAACATCGTGATCGGCGGGGCGGCTGGCGCGTTTCCCCCGATGATCGGCTGGGCCGCCGCGACCGGCAGCATCAGTCTGGAATCGGTGCTTATGTTCGGACTGATTTTCCTGTGGACGCCGCCGCATTTCTGGGCGCTCGCGCTTTTCATGCGCGGGGATTACGACGGCGCGGGTGTTCCGATGCTGACCGTCACGCATGGCCGCCCCGCCACCCGCCGGCATATCCTGGTCTACACGCTGGTGCTGGCAGCGATGGCCGTGGGCGCGGCGTTCACCGGGATCGGCGGGCCCGTTTATCTGGTCGTGGCGGTGGTCTTCAACGCGCTCTTCCTGCGCGACGCTGTGGCGATCTGGCGGCGGGACGAGGTGATGGCGGAGGCCGACAATTACAAGGTCGAGAAACATGCGTTCAAACTGTCGCTGTGGTACCTCTTCGCGCATTTCTCGGCGATCCTCACCGAGGCGACACTTGGCAGGTTCGGATTGGGGGGCTGGGCATGAGCTTTCGCGTGACACATGAGCTGCACAAGCGCCGCTTCGGGCGCAATCTGGGGCTGGGGATCGTGCTGGCGGGGCTGGTCGCGCTGGTCTTCGGGCTGACCGTGGTCAAGGTCACCACCGACGATTTCCGGATGCTGGTGGATGAAGAGGAGGCACAGTGATGGCGATGGATACGAACACCCGCACAGTGACCCGGCTGGTGGGCGTCGTGGTGCTGATGGGCGGGCTGGCCTGGGCGTCGGTGCCGTTCTACGACTGGTTCTGCCGAGTCACCGGCTTCGGCGGTGTGACCGGGCAATCGGACGTTGCCAGCGACGAGGTGCTGGACCAGACCATCACCGTACGCTTCGATGCCAGCAAGGCGCGCGACATGCCGTGGACATTCGAGCCCGTCGAGCGCGAGATGGATCTGCGCATCGGCGAGACCGGGCTGGCCTTCTACGAGGCGCACAATCCCACCGACCGGCCCGTCGCGGGGCGTGCCAATTACAACGTGACGCCCTACGAGGCCGGCGGGTTCTTTACCAAGATCGACTGTTTCTGCTTCCAGCAGCAGGTGTTGCAGCCCGGCGAGCGGGTGCAGATGCCGGTGACCTTCTACGTCGATCCCGAGATCGTGGATGACCGCGAGGGCCAGTACATCCACACCATCACGCTGTCCTACACATTCCACGAGATCGATCTGCCCGAGGACATGGCGCAGGCCGCGCTTGAACCGGGCGCGGAATCGGGTAAACCCGTCAACTAAAGCATTCGACGAGGGAAAGACCGCCATGGCACATGCGAAAGACCACGACTACCACATCATCCCGCCCTCGATCTGGCCGTTCATCGGTGCGGTAGCCGGGTTCATCATGCTCTTCGGCGCGGTGCTGTGGATGCATGGCAGCGGTCCATGGATGTTCCTCGCCGGTCTGATCGGCGTGTGTTACGTGATGTTCGGCTGGTGGGCCGACGTGGTGACCGAAGGCGAAACCGGCGATCACACGCCGGTCGTCCGGATCGGCCTGCGCTACGGCTTCATCATGTTCATCATGTCCGAGGTGATGTTCTTCGCCGCTTGGTTCTGGAGCTTTTTCAAGCACGCCATGTACCCGATGGGCCCCGACAGCCCGATGGCCGACGCTGTCTGGCCGCCCGCCGGAATCGAGACCTTCGATCCGTGGCACCTGCCGCTGATCAACACGCTGATCCTGCTCTGCTCGGGCTGCGCCGCGACCTGGGCGCATCACGCGCTTGTCCACGAAAACAACCGCAAGGACGTGAAATACGGGCTGATGCTGGCCATCGCGCTTGGGGCTATCTTCACGGTCTTCCAGGCGTATGAATACAGCCACGCCGCCTTCGGCTTTTCCGGAAATATCTACGGCGCGAACTTCTTCATGGCGACTGGGTTTCACGGCGCGCATGTGGTGATCGGCACGATCTTCTTGCTGGTCTGCCTGATCCGCGTGCAGCGCGGCCATTTCACGCCGCAGCAGCATGTCGGCTTCGAGGCCGCCGCGTGGTACTGGCACTTCGTCGACGTCGTGTGGCTGTTTCTCTTCGCGGCGATCTATGTCTGGGGTGGATGACCATTTCCCCGAAAAGCACCAGCGCCCTGAGCGCGGATATCTGAGCCAGGAAAAATGTGCGGGGAAGCGGCTCCCCGCGCATTTTGCGTTCGAAAGATGAGACATGCGGAATAACCTGCTGGTGCCTCTGGTCTTCGGCCTCGTCGGCGTGGCGGTGCTCTTGTCATTGGGCAAATGGCAACTTGACCGGCTCGCGTGGAAAGAGGGCATTCTGGCCGACATCGAGGCGCGGATCAGCGCCGAGCCGGTGCCCTTGCCCGAAGAGGTCGAGCGCCCCGCGGACCGCTACCTGCCGGTCACCGTGTCGGGCCGGATCGAGCCGCGCGCGCTGCGCGTGCTGGTCAGCCAGAAGCGGGTGGGCGCGGGCTACCGCCTGATCTCGGCGCTCGATACCGGCGCGCGGCGCGTGCTTCTGGATCGCGGGTTCATCCCGGTCGAGGATGACGTCCCCGCCCCGCCGCAGACGCCCGTAACCGTTACTGGCAACCTGCACTGGCCCGATGACAGGCTGGAATCGACGCCGGAGAACGAAATCGACGGCAACATGTGGTTCGCCCGCGATGTCGCGCGCATGGCCGAGGTGCTGGGCACCGAGCCCGTCTTGGTCATCGCGCGGGAGATCTCGCCCCCCGAGCCGGGCGTCAGCCCGCTGCCGGTGGACACGGTCGGCATCCCGAACGATCACCTCGAATACGCGGTGACATGGTTCTCGCTGGCCGTGATATGGGCGGTGATGACCGCAATTCTCATCCGCCGGCAGATCCGCGCACGCAAAGAGGCAGAGGCATGAATTACATCTCGACACGCGGGCAGGCGCCCAGCTTGAGCTTCGAAGAGGCTATGCTGACTGGGCTCGCGCGCGATGGCGGGCTCTACCTGCCAGAGCGCATCCCGCAGATGGACGCCGCCGATATCCGCGCGCTTGCAGGGGTCAGATATGAAGAGGCCGCGTTCCGCGTGATGCGCCCCTTCATCGGCGACGCCTTCACCGACGCCGAGTTTCGCGAGATCATCGACCGCGCCTATGCCGGCTTCGGCCACGCCGCGCGCGCGCCGCTCGTTCAGCTCGAGTCCGGGCATTTCCTGCTGGAACTGTTCCACGGCCCGACGCTGGCGTTCAAGGATTTCGCCATGCAGCTCATCGGGCAGATGTTCGAGGCCTCGCTGAAACGTTCGGGGAAAAGGGTCAGCATCGTCGGCGCGACCTCGGGCGATACCGGCTCGGCGGCGATCGAGGCGTTTCGCGGTCTCGATGCGGTGGACGTGTTCATCCTCTACCCGCATGGCCGCGTGTCCGAGGTGCAGCGCCGCCAGATGACCACGCCGACCGAGGCGAATGTGCATGCGCTCGCCATCGACGGGCATTTCGACGACGCCCAGGCGCGTGTGAAGGACATGTTCAACGATTTCGACTTCCGCGACGGCGTGCGGCTGGCCGGCGTGAACTCGATCAACTGGGCGCGGGTGCTGGCGCAGGTGGTTTATTACTTCACCTCCGCCGTCAGCCTCGGCGCGCCTGACCGTAAGGTGTCGTTCACCGTGCCCACCGGCAATTTCGGCGACGTCTTCGCGGGCTGGATCGCGCGCGCCATGGGGCTGCCCATCGACCGGCTGGTGGTTGCGACCAACCGCAACGACATCCTGCATCGCTGCCTCGCCACGGGCGAGTACCGCCCCGAGGGCGTGGTCCCCACGATCAGCCCGTCGATGGACATCCAAGTCAGCTCGAATTTCGAGCGCGCACTCTACTACGCCTACGACCACGACGGGCGCGCCGTTGCGCAAGTCATGGATGAGCTGAAGGCCAGCGGCACCACGATCAGCCAGGGCGCGCTGCAAAGCCTGCGCGAGGGGTTTCACAGTGGCCGCTGCGACGAGGAGGACACAAGCGCCACCATCCGCGCGACATGGGACGCCACCGGCGAGCTTTTGTGCCCGCACACGGCCGTCGGCGTGCAGGTGGCAAACGCGCAGCGCGACCCGGCCGTGCCGATGATCACGCTGGCCACCGCGCATCCGGCGAAATTCCCCGACGCGGTCGAGACCGCGAGCGGCATTCACCCCCCCTTGCCCGAGCGCATGGCGGACCTGTATGACCGGCCCGAACGCGTCACGCGCGTCGCCAACGATCTCGGCGCCATCGAAACCCTCATAAAGGAACGGATCCCGCATTGAGTTTCCAACTGACCACCCTGCCGAACGGCTTTCGCATCGCCACCGAACACATGCCGGGGCTGGAATCCGCGGCGATCGGCGTCTGGGTGCTCGCCGGCGCGCGGCACGAACGCGCCGAGCAGAACGGCATCGCGCATTTCCTCGAACACATGGCCTTCAAGGGCACGCAGCGCCGCTCTGCCCTGCAGATCGCCGAGGCGATCGAGGATGTGGGCGGCTATATCAACGCCTATACCAGCCGCGAAACCACCGCCTACTACGCCCGCGTGCTGAAGAACGACGTGCCGCTGGCGCTCGACGTGGTGGCCGACATCCTGCGCAACCCGGTCTTCGACGCGCGCGAGATCGAGACCGAGCGCGGCGTCATCCTGCAGGAGATCGGCCAGGCCGCCGACACGCCCGACGACATCATCTTCGACTGGCTTCAGGAAGAGGCCTATCCCGATCACCCGCTGGGCCGCACCATCCTCGGCGCCGAGGCGCGCGTGCAGGGCTTCAACCGGCCCGATCTCGAAGGCTTCGTCGATCAGTATTACCGCCCCGGCCAGATGGTGCTCTCGGCCGCCGGTGCCGTCGATCACGACGAACTCGTGCGCATGGCCGAGGAGATGTTCGGCGACATGATCCCCTCGGACGCGATCGCCCCGGACACCGCCCGGTTTCGCGGCGGCGAGACGCGCCATGTCAAGGATCTGGAGCAGGCGCATTTCGCGCTCGCCTTCGAGAGCCCGGAATATGGCAGCCCCGATATCTACACCGCGCAGATCTACGCCCTCGCGCTGGGCGGGTCGATGTCCTCGCGCCTCTTTCAGGAGATCCGCGAGCGCCGCGGGCTGTGCTATACCATCTTCGCGCAGGCCGGCGCCTATGCCGATACCGGCATGATGACGATCTATGCCGGCACCTCCGAGGACCAGATGGGCGATCTTGCGGGCATCACCGTGGACGAGATGAAACGCGCCGCCGAGGACATGAGCGACGCGGAGGTCGAGCGCGCCCGCGCGCAGATGAAGGCCGGGATGCTGATGGGGCTCGAAAGCCCCTCGGCACGGGCCGAACGCCTGGCGCGGATGCTGCAGATCTGGGGTCGCGTGCCGGACCTCGCCGAGACGGTCGAGCGTATCGACGCCGTCACGCTCGACGATGTGCGCCGGCTGGCGCGCCACACCGTGACCTCGGCACCCTCGGCGCTGGCGCTTTACGGCCCAGTGGCCCGCTCGCCCAGCCTGCAAAGCCTCGACGACAGGCGCGCCGCCTGATGTTCCTGCGTCCGCGCCGGCATCTCAGGATCGAGACGGAGCGTCTCACCCTGCGTCAGCCGGTGATGGGCGATTTCCGCGACTGGAGCGACCTGCGCGCCGGCAGCGTCGATTTCCTGACCCCGTGGGAGCCCGCCTGGGCCGGCGACCACCTGTCGCGCAAGGGGTTTTCCAACCGCGTGCACTGGGCGCAGCGCGCCATCGCGGGCGGCTCTGCGGTGCCGCTCTTCCTGATCCGGCGTGAGGATCAAGTGCTGCTGGGGGCGATCACGCTCGATCACATCCGGCGCGGGCCGGCGCAGTCGGGCACGCTGGGCTACTGGATCGGGAAGCCCCATGCGCGCCGGGGCTACATGCAGGAGGCCATCGCCGGCGTGGTGCATCACGCCTATGACCGCCTCGATCTCAGCCGGATCGAGGCCGCCTGCCTGCCCGAAAACCACGCCTCGCGCGGGGTGCTGGAAAAATGCGGCTTCAAATACGAGGGCGTCGCGCAAAGCTACCTGCAGATCAACGGTCGCTGGCGCACCCACGTCCTCTACGCCGCCCTGCGCCCCGACCGGCGCGGCCGCACGGATGCGTGCTAGCGTTCACCGCACGACAAGAGAACCCCGACCCGCGCCCGTCGTCGCCCGGACGCTGGCCCGATTGACAGCCATGCGGACGAGGACCAAACCGCTTGCGCGTAGTTGCACTTGCGGTGAGTGCAGTTCACGGGCCTTGTGTCTGACGACGCAAAGCGTGCGGGGCAGTGGTGCAGATCTCAGCAGATCCCCGTACATGTCAGGCGTTCATCTTTCAGAGTTGCGAGGGCCTTGGGGAATCGGAGCCCCCTGAAGATAGGGGGGTCATTGAACCGCATGCCCCGACTTTCGGCTCGAAAGGTAAACGCCCGCGCGTGCGCGCCGGCCTCTGTCGCAAGGTTTGCCGGCCAAACCCGCTTTCAGGCGGTCACGCCACCTGCCCATTTGCTGCGGGGCCCGAAAGTGCCGAGAGCTGCCCACTTGCGCCGACGCCCGAAAATGCCGAGACCCGCGAGGGCGTTGCCAAACAGCAGGATCGAGGCGGGCAGTGGCACCGCCGCCACAGTCGTTTCCACGTCGAAGCGGAACTCGGCCTCCTTCACGGAATCCGTCCAGGCAAAGAAGAGCCGCTGCCTCGGGAAGTCCGTGTTGAAGGTTGTGGACAACGTGTCCACCCCTGTTGCGGAAACCAGCGTGTTGAGCTTCAGCCCGTCGATCCAGCTCGTGGTCAGGTTGGTGAAGCTGGAGCTGATGGTCGCAGCAGTTGCCGCCGCGTCGGCTACCGCGTTGACGGTGGCCCCGGGGGTGAAGAACCGCACGGTATAGCTGCCTGCATCATCGGCTGACGATGTAACGATACCGGTGAAAAGCGTATCGCAGGTCAGGTCGTAAAGGGTGCCGTCGTCAACAGTCACCGTCGCCGCGGATGCGCCAAGCGGCGCGGCCATGGCGGTGAAATTGTCTGACGTCAGGGCTTGTGGGACGGATCTGGTGTTTTCGTGACGGAGGGTTTCCGGGTCATCGCAGCCATCAGGGAGCGAAGGTGAACAAGAACCGGAGGACCGCGCAGGCGACATCCGGACCATCGAAGGACGCGGCGGGCAAGCTGGTCAAGGGGATCACGCGCAAGACCCGCAAACAGTACTCTGCCGAAGGGAAGATCGGGTCGTGCTGGCTTGCTTGCGCGGCGAGGAGAATGAGACCTTGTGCGCCATTGATGGAGTGGATGGCTCCCGCTTCCGGCATCGCAATGTGCCATGTTGGGTGCTGTGAATACGGCCAACGAAGGGAGCCATCNTGATGGAGTGGATGGCTCCCGCTTCCGGCATCGCAATGTGCCATGTTGGGTGCTGTGAATACGGCCAACGAAGGGAGCCATCCATGAACGATATTACCACAATCGGGATCGATCTGGCGAAGTCTGTTTTCCAGCTGCACGGGGTTGACGCCGAGGGGCGTCCCTCGTTGCGGCGTCAACTCAGGCGCAGCCAGATGCTTGAGTTCTTTCAGCGCCAGCCGGCGTGCCTGATCGGTATGGAAGCCTGCGCCGGCGCGCATTACTGGGCTCGGGAGTTGATCAAGCTCGGCCATGACGTCCGGCTGATGCAGCCAAGCTATGTGAAGGGCTA
>NZ_JBAPKY010000056.1:0-20849 GCF_037083785.1 Roseovarius sp. D22-M7 | reverse complement strand
CTGCGCCTCGGTGAACCGGCTTTTCCTCATGTCGTCTGCTCCTTCAGGTTGGGCAGACTCTACATCAGAGCGAGGGAACTTCCGGGGGGCAGGTCTCCCTCACCTAGCATTTTTTGTATGTGGGGTTTTATGTGGGGTGTGTTACCAGAATCTAAAAAATGTGATGATTATCAATGGGTAGTGGCGGAGGGGAAGGGACCAGGATCGAACGTTCTCCACCCTAAACCATTGTTTTCCTTTATAATCGATATGTGCGTCGCGCTTTGTCCGTCATTGATCGCGCGCCCGCCGAAGTCGCATCCGTTCAAAGCGAACTCTGAACACTTGGTGATCTTCTCGGACTCAATGCGCGTGGGGATTCTGCCCGGGCGCCACCGCGAGGTGATGGGCTTGGTGATGCATGCCGCCAATGAACCCTAGTGTTCCAAACCTAACGCTCAGTTCCCGTCGTGGAAGCAATAAGGTCGCTCAATCGCGCAGCTTGGACGGAAATCACAGCCTGACGATAGGGAAGTGACTGTCGGGTGCGGAACACTAGCGCCCTGCCAAAGCAGCGCTTCCTGTCCGCGTTAGCCGATGAGCCGGCGCTGGCGGAAAGCTGGTCCGCGCTGCTGGCGCACAGTGTTAAGGCGGCGCGGGCTAGGTCGGAGATCCGGTCGCTGCCGCGCGTCGCGGACCGTCTCGATGCCTGGCTCGGATAAGGGAACGCCCTGCCGGAACGGGGCAGCTGGCAGGAGGTGGCGGCGGAACTGGGCGTCACGCGCGAAGCGCTCTATTGCGAGTTGGCGCGTCGCCGCGCGGCAAGCCCCGGGGCCTGAGCACCGGCCAATTGCCCCGAGGCCAACCCCGACGCCGCCTCCTACCCTTGCGTCGCACAGATCGGTCGCCCGTCGGCGGTTCTGAGCGGCAGGAGCGTCGTCTCGACCGGCCCCTCATGACGGTACCAGTAACACCCGTCGCGCGGCAGCAGGCGCGCGGTAGCGACGTCCTGATAAGGTGCCGCAAGGGCAATGACCTCCTCGGGAACAGCTTGAGGCTGCGTGTCCCCTCCCCTGCCGGCTGTAGTACATCCGCCCAGGATAGCGGGTATTGCGAAACCGATAATGAATGTTCGTTGCAAACCGCTTCCTCTCGCGTGTCGTCATGCCGGGTTTGACTAGACGCGCACCCCGGCGTTCAGCTATGCGACGTGACATGGTTCGCCGACGGATGCAGGTAGGCGGTCACGCCGGTTTCAACCTGCGGGTAGAGCGCGTTGATATGAGCCATCACCATGCGCACGCAGCCAGAACTGGCCCGCCCGCCGATCGAACGCGGATGAGGCGAGCCGTGGATGCGCAGATAGGTGTCACGGGCACCGACGTAAAGATAGAACGCGCGCGATCCGAGCGGGTTGTCAGGGCCGGGCTCCATGCCGTCGGCGACATCCGCGTACAACTCCGGGTCACGTTCGATCATGGCGCGCGTCGGGGTCCAGTGTGGCCACCGGACCTTGCGACGGATCGTGTAGGTGCCGGGCTCGTAAAGGTTGCCGCGGGCGATGGCCACGCCATAGCGCATGGCCGTCCCGCCCTCCTCGACGTGATAGAGGTAGCGGGCGATGGCATCAACGTGAATGTCCCCCGGAACAAGCCCGGCGCGCGCCTCGACCCGTTGCGGAAGGAAGCGCGGGTCGAGGCCCCAGGGGTTGGATGTCTGCAGGTCGAAGAAGGGCGGCGTCACCTCGGCATCCCACGCGGCTTTCTGCGCCTCGTCCGGCCAGGTATCGGCCAGAAGCGGCCCCGAAACGGGCGGCGAAAACAGGGCGGATGCGGTCACGATGAAATGGCGCCGCGTCAGGCCCTTCTTTCCAGTCGCATTCATTGTTCCGGTTCCCGTGCATCAGAGACAAGCGGTCGCAACTGGTCCGCATCCACGACACCGGGAACAAGGGCGTCGCCAACCACGAAAGATGGCGTAGCCGTGATGCCGACGGCCTGCGCCAGCCGCATCGATGTCTGGATGTGCGCGTCGATCTCCTGTGCATCCATGTCGCGGCGTAACTGCTGGATTTCGAGACCGATTTCTTCTGCAATCCGAAGGACGGAGGTTTCCTCTGCGCGGCCGTTCATGCCCATCATCACCCAGTGGAATTTCTCGTAGAGGCTCTTTTCGCGCGACGCCAGCGCGGCACGGGCGGCAAACACCGACCCCTCGCCAAGTATCGGCCATTCGCGATAGACAAGGCGAACATTCGGATCGGCCGCGAGCAGGGCCTCGATCTCGGGCTTGGCAAGACGGCAATAGGGGCAATTGTAGTCGAAGAATTCCACAACCGTGACATCGCCCTCAGGGTTGCCCAAGACCGGCGCATTGGGATCGAGTTCCAGCGTTTCGCGTTCCTCATCGAGCACCTCAGCCTGCGACGCCGCCTGTGCTTCGGCCTGCCTGGCCTCGAAGATCGCGACGGCCTCCATGACGATCTCCGGGTTTTCGCGGATGGTCTCGAGGACCAGCTCGCGCACCCTGTCCTCGGACAGGTCCTGGGCTGCCGCCTGCAGGGGCAGCGCCAGCGAAAGTGCCACCACGATCCTTGTAATGATTTTTTTTCTCATGTCAGTTCCCTTCTTTCGCCAGATCGGCGGCAGTGCGTTCGGCCTGCACGGCGCCGGCGCGCTCGGGCCATGTCGACTGGATGTAGGCGAGGATGTTCCAGATCTCGCGATCCGTCAGGACATCGCCGAATGCGGGCATGCCGCTGTCGAACTCCACCCCTTGCAGCGCCAGGGCTTCCCGTCCACCGAGCTTCGTGTATTGAAACAGGACCCGGTCGGGATGGTGCCAGGTGTGCCCGGTTTCATCGTGGGGCGGCGCGGGCAGGCGACCATCCGCATCGGGCGTTCGCCAATCCTGCTGGCCTTCGAGGTCGGCACCGTGGCAGGCGGCGCAGCTCCGGGCATAAAGCGTCTCTCCTTGCGCGATATCCACCGTGGCCGGCATCTCCGGCATGGTGGTGTCCATGGCGGCCTGTGGCGCGTCACGCAATGTCAGCCATGCCCCGGCCCCTGCAAGGCCAAGCACCACCGGCGCGGCGATCATCACCCACGCCTTCATGTCACCCGCACCCATGTCATCATGCCGCTTTCCGCATGGCTGAGCATGTGGCAGTGAAACAGCCAGTCGCCCGGATTGTCCGCGACGAAGCCGATCTCGCGCGTCTCTTGCGCGCCCACGAGGAGCGTGTCGCGCATCGGTCCGACGGGTCTGCCGTCGCGGATTTCGCGGAAATGCATCCCGTGAAGGTGCATGGCGTGGGGAAAGACGGTCTCGTTGACGATCTCCAGCCGCACCGGCTCGCCAAGGGAAAGATCGGCCAGCGGGCTCTGTGTCATCTCGGCCATCTCGTTGAAGGCCCAGAACCGCCCTCGCGCCGCGAGTTCGCGAAAGCCCATGCGCTCTCCGCCGAGGAAGGCGCTGTCCATCCGGCCCATGGCGCCGCCCGACATAACGAGCCGCAATGGTCGCGCATCGGCCAGCGACCGGATGCCCTCGCCGGAATTTGGCGGCAGCGCCGCTGGTGCTGAGCGCGGCGTCTGCGCGGCGCTGCCCGACACGGGGAACGCCACCTGCGAGGCCGGCCGGTCGTCATTGCCGATCCGCACGAGATGGACTGTCTCGCCCGCCTCGGCCACCACATCGACGATCAGGTCGGCGCGTTGCGCCGGGGCGAGGACGAGAACGTCCTCCAGAGGTTCAGGCACGGCAAGTGGCATGCCGTCGAGCGCGACCGTCCAGCCCCGAAAACCGGCAAGCTGCAACGGAAAGATCCGCGCGTTCGACGCGTTGATGAGCCGCAGGCGCATTCGGCTGTGCCGCGCGACCGGGATGGACAGGTCGAAAAGTCCGTTGGTGGTGATCAGGTTCCCGATCCGGCCACCATGGCTCATCCTCATGGGCTGGTCGAAGCTTTCGTCGATCAGCGCCGTTTCGGGATCGAGCAGCCAATCGTCGAGCACGAGGGTCTGCTCGCGATCCACCTCGGGCGGCTCGGCCTCTTCCACGATCAGCGGCCCGTGCAGGCCGCGGGCGACCTGCACCCAGGACCGATTATGCGCGTGGTACCAGTAGGTTCCGGCATCGGGCGCCACGAAATCATAGTCGAAGGTTTCGCCCGGCGCGACGTCCTCTTGCGTCAGGCCCGAGACACCGTCCATCGCGTTGTCGATGCGGATCCCATGCCAGTGGACCGAGGTCGGCTCGGGCAGGTCGTTTACCAGCCGCCGCCGCACCCTGTCGCCCTGGAGCACCCGGATGGCCGGGCCGGGCGCACGCCCCTCGTACCCCCAGATGGATGTGGCCGGATAGCCGCCGGGGGCGAGCTGCACCGAGGCCTCTCGCGCCGTCAGGGTCGCGGGCGCGTGAGAGGCGGCAGACACTTGCCGACCGNCTGCACCGAGGCCTCTCGCGCCGTCAGGGTCGCGGGCGCGTGAGAGGCGGCAGACACTTGCCGACCGCTCGCTGCAAGACCGAGAACGGCGGCGGTTTGTCCGAGGAAGGCGCGTCGAGTCGGCATGGTCAGGATCTCCCGGAAAGTGTCGGGCGGGCGATGATCTCGCCCGCCACCAGTCATTCGGGCATCAGTGGCCCTGACCCATCCTGAAACCACCGACCATCCCGGCCTCGCGGTGTCCGGGCACATTGCAGGCGAAGCCGATCTCGCCGCCTTCAGGGAACGTCCAGATGACCTCGCCCGTATCCCCCGGCTCCAGCAGGACGCTGTTGGCATCGTCATGCATCATCCCGGCCTCCATCATCCGGTCATGATGGATGCTGCGCGCGCTCATCATGCCTTCGCGCATCATCGTCTGCATTTCGCCAAGGTGGCCATTCCAGGTTTTGCTCGTCCCGATGTTGAATTCGTGGACAACGCGGCCGACGTTCACCACTTCGAAGCGGATCGTCTCTCCGGGTTCTACCTCGATGGTCTCCGGGCTGTATTTCATCTCGTCCATTTCGACCGTGATGGTGCGGTCGACTTGCGCGGCGTCGCCAGGCTCGCCGATGCCGTCGCCATGGCCGGGGCTGGCAACCGCGATGGAGGCAGTAAGGCTGGCCGCGAGGGCGGTGCCGGTCAGAAGTGTCTTGATCATGTCTTGGTCTCTCATGTCTGGGGGTATTTCAGGGAATTCGATCGTGACACGGCCCGAGGTCGCGGAGGCGGAAGATCGACGGGCGCATTTCTCCCGCGTATTGTCGTTTTCGAGAGCGGCCTGCGCGCAGACTGGTAGCCGCTTGCCCCGAATGATGGCCGGGTCAACAGAATGACAGCCGAAGAGCAAGTCGGGTCGGAATGGCAGGAGCGGTCCAGCGTGTCGTCAAGGGCCGAGTGCCCGGCACTCGCACCATGGCTGTCCGCGACCACGGCGCTCTCGGAATGCGCATCCGGCGTGTCGGCAAGGCCGGGCGTCGGCGTGGCGAGGCCGGCAAGCGCGATCATGAGCATCGCGACAAGACCGCCGCGCGCGGCGAGAAAGGACAGCACCCGCATCAATTGATCCCGTTCTCGCGCTGTACCTCGCGGACATAGCGCACGATGTACTGAACGTCGGCGCGGGTCAGACCCTCGACCGGGGGCATGTTGCCGAAGGGCCAGTGATGCGCGCGCACGCCCGTCCGCACCGCCAGTTGAAAGGCTTCGTCGGAATGATGGCTCGGCTCGTAAATGCGGTGGATCAGCGGTGGCGCGACGCCATCCTGACCGGCTGCGTCGGCGCCGTGGCATTCAGCGCATTTGGCCTCGAAGGCGCGCTTTCCGATCGTCGCCTCGGGCGACAGCTGCGCGGAAAGTCGAACCTCGACGATTGGCGCGCCCTGTGCTGGCTCGTCCATCGACGTTGGGTCCTGGTGGACAATGGCGTCCTCCGGTTGCATGAATTGCCAGATCGCCAAGCCAAGCCCGGCAACAAGTACGACTCCGACCAGACGCCCGCGTGTGTTCATGTCCCCATCTCCTATCGTACCTTTGATCGGCTCGTCTCCGAGGCGCTCTCCGAGCGGACCGCGAAGCTTCCAGATCACGCGCCAATTCAGACCTTTACTACCGCCTCGCGACGGCCTTGCCACCTGATAAGCCCGTGTTTTTTGTATCCGAATGTATCTTTGACCTATGCGCGGCAGAGGCACCTATCGCTCGGTTGGTTGGGCCAGACGGTGAGAAAGCTGAACGGGAAACACGAAACCGTCTTTTACGCGGAACGGGCATGAATCTCGACATGCTGGCCTGTTGTGCCGCGATGCTTGTCCCGCTTGACGCCTTTCTTGCAGCGGGCAGAACGCTCTGCGGACTTGCAAGCAATCCTGGGATGAAGGCTCTGTCGTGAGCGGCAGACGCAACCAGCTCGGTCGACGCCCACCGCTGGAAAACCTCGGAAGGGCTATTTTTCCAGCACCTTGCGCCGGCGGTCGAACTCTTCCTCGTCGATCTCGCCCGCGGCAAAGCGTTCGCGCAGGATCTCGAGCGCATCGCGCTTTCCGCGATTGCCGCCGCCCTGATTGTCAGTGAACCATTTCACGGCAAAAACGATCAGGGCGATGACGACACCCCAGAACAGGATCATCATCAGCCCGCCGAACATTCCGTGTCCGCCACCCCACATCATGTGACCATATCCTTCCTGCCAGTTGTCCCCGGGACTCGCGGCGGCCAGTGAGGGCGCCGCAAGACCGATGATTGTCCAGATTGCCGTTCGTCTCATTTTCAGGTCTCCTTATGCTTTGTCTGGTCGTTGTTTGGTGCGTCCTCCGACAGCGGGATGAAGATCGAAGCCTTCAACCCGCCTTCGGCCCGGTTTTCGAGCCGGATGTCTCCGCCGTGTCCGCGCACGATCGCCCGCGCGATGGCAAGGCCCAGCCCGTGCCCCCCGGTTTCGAGCGACCGGGAAGCTTCCAGCCGGTGAAACGGCGCGAAGACCTCTTCGAGCTCTTCATCGGGGATTCCGGGGCCATGATCGGTGATCTCGATCACCAGATCGTCGCCCGCACGGTGCCAGCCGACCGTCGCGCTGCCCCCGTAGCGGGAGGCGTTCTCGACCAGGTTGCGAAGGGCCCTGCGCAGGGCGAGTGGGCGAATGCGCACCGTCATCGCCGGGCCACCGGTCAGCTTGAACGGCGTGGCCTTGTCACCTGCCATTGCACCGAGCCAGTCGGACACGTCGACGACCTCCGAGGGTTCGTGGCCCGCCAGTCCTTCGGCGAAAGTTAGCGTGGCCTCGGCCATGGCCTGCATCTCGTCGATGGAGGCGATCAGGCTCTCGCGGGTCTCCTCGTCCTCGACGAGTTCGGCATCGAAGCGCATCGCCGTGAGGGGTGATCGCAGATCATGGCTGACCGCGGCGAGAATGCGGGTGCGATCCGCGACAAAGCGGGTCAGCCGTTCCTGCATGCGATTGAACGCGCGGGTGAGGTCGCGCACCTCTGCGGGGCCGGCGACCGGCAGCGGCTCACCTGCGTCGCCGCGCCCCAGGTCCTCGGCGGCGTGCGACAGATCCCGCAAGGGCCCGGTCAGACGGGTCATCACGAACCAGAATGCCACGACCAGAATCAACGCGGCCGTCAGTCCGAATGTCAGGAAGGAGGAAAGGGGCCATTGCAACGGCGGGCGTTCGAACCGCGTGGCGACGTTCAGCCATTGGCCACCGGACAGCGCGATGGACAGGGTCATCTCGACCGCCTGCATCCGGCCACGCATCATTTCCTGATGCATCCGGGCCATTTGCGGGGACAGGTTCGGAATCGGATGGAGAGGGACGGCGGTTTCCCTGAGGTTGACACGGATGTCGCGACTAAAGCCGTCACCGAGCAAGGCCCGGACGCGCGTTTCGATGTATTCTGCGTGATGATGGTCAGGCGCGGTGACGCTCGGGGCGGGCGCAAGGTCAAAACGCACGAGCGGCGAATTCGCCGCCCGCACGATAGACGCGGAAAGATCGGGCGGCGCTTCTTCCAGCAGGCGCACGACGTTGACGGCGCGCCCCGCGGCCTCGAAGCCGAGGGCTGCGCGGACGGCCAGGCTGCGCTCGTCCGCGAAGAGCCACAGGCTCACCGCCTGCGCGATAGCCAAGGCCCCGAGGATGAGGATCACGAGCTGCGCGCGCAGGCTTCCCATCCGCGGCCGGGTCACGCGATCACCTCGACTTCCGCGTTCAGACTGTAGCCGTGGCTTCGAACGGTGGTGATGAGCGTCGGGCGGAACGGATCCGCCTCGATCTTGCGCCGCAGCCGGCTGATCTGGTTGTCGATCGCGCGGTCGAGCGGGCCCGCCGGCCGCCCCGCCGTGAGATCGAGAAGCTGCTCGCGGCTCAGAACCATGCGCGGACGCGCCAGAAGGACAGTCAACAGCCGAAAATCCGCCGTCGTCAGCTGCACGCGATTGCCGTCCCGGTCGGTTAGGACATGGGAATCGGTATCGAGCGTCAGCCCGCCGAACCGCAGGAGGCGGCCTGAAAGCGTGCCGGCCTCGCTCCTCTCCTCGGGTGCGCGGCGCAGGACCGCCTTGATCCGTGCGAGAAGCTCGCGCGGGTTGAACGGTTTCGGCAGGTAGTCGTCTGCGCCGATCTCGAGACCCACGATCCGGTCCTGATCCTGCCCGAGCGCCGTGAGCATGATGATGGGAAGCCTTTTCTCGGCCGACAGGCGCTTGCAGATCGAAAGCCCGTCCTCGCCCGGCATCATGACGTCGAGCACCATCAGGTCGAAGTGACCCTTCCCGAGCTTCTCGTCCATGTCCCGGGCATCCTTCGCCGCCGTCGCCCGCATGCCGTTGCGCTCGAGGAACCGCGTGACCGAGTCCCGTATCTGACGGTGATCGTCAACGACCAGGATATGCGGCAAGCTGTTCATCCTTATCATTTGGCAGGGTGGCGACGCTGGGTCAGCACCGAGATTGTAACGCTTTGTATCAGGCACCCGCGTTGCGACGAACGGATACGAAATCGGAAATGACGCAGCCTTGGCGTTCTTTATTACTTTCCCATGTTGGATATGCGTTTCACACAAGAAAGGATAGAGACATGAAAACCAGAGCGAAACTCGCGGCGGCTACCGCCATTCTGATGTCCCTGGGCGGGGCCGCGCTGGCCGCGGGCGATCATGGCCATGGTGGACAAGGTGCCCCTGGATCGCAGGGTCCGGGTGCCGGCAATCATGACATGATGCAGATGATGATGCGGATGCATGCGCAGATGATGGGGGGCAGCGAGCCCATGGGCCGCATGGGAATGATGGGGGCCGGCGGCCCCATGTCGGACATGGCCATGATGGGCGGCGGCGCGTCTTTCATGGGTTTGGCTATGGAGCGGTTCGAGGCCGATGGCACGCCGACTCCACAGGAGGCCCATGAACGACTGCAGGCGTTGCTGGCGGAATATGACATCGATGGAGACAAAGCCCTGTCGCTCGCCGAATTCGAAACCCTCCACAGCGCGCTCATTCGCGAAACCATGGTGGACCGCTTCCAATTCCTCGACGATGATGGCGACGGCGCGGTGACGGTAGAAGAGGTCGTCAAGCCGGCTGACATGATGGAGCGCATGGAGACGATGCGCGACGGAATGATGCCCGGACCGAACGGTGGCATGCAGGGCAACGGCAGCATGATGGGGACACCCGGCCAGGGTCGGATGGGCAACGACTGAGCCCACCTTTCCGCTACCTCTTGCCCGGTTCCCCAACAAGCGTCGCCGGGCCTCAGCCATGAAAGGACAGACAAAATGGCATACACACATGATCGCCTGATGGCGGAAGCCGATATCGACGCCGCCGAGGCCCGCGTGCGCGCGGCGCTCACCGAGGCAGGCTTCGGCGTTCTGACCGAGATCGACGTCAAGGCCACGATGAAGAAGAAGATCGACAAGGACATGGATGGCTACAAGATCCTCGGCGCCTGCAATCCGGGCATGGCCTGGGAAGCCATGGGCTTCGAGCCGCGGATCGGTGCAATGCTGCCCTGCAACGTGATACTGCGCTCTGTCGAAGGCGGCACCGAGGTGAGTGCCATCGATCCGGTCGCATCGATGCAGGCGGTGGATAATGCCGAGCTGCACAAGGTCGCCGGGCAGGTCCGCGACATGCTGGTCCGCGCCGTGGATGCAGCCTGAAGGAGGAGCGCGATGAAACCGGTTCCGGGTCGGCGCGTCTTCGTTCTGGGGCTGGCGGCCTCGCCGATCGTCCTCGCCAGTTCTCCGCTCCAGGCGCAGTCTCGAACCATCTGGTCGTCCGGCGAAGCCCATGACGCCCTTCTTGCAGACCGTGCCCGCATGATCGACATCCGGTCGCGCCAGGAATGGCTGGAAACCGGCGTCGGCGCCGGAATCTGGCCGATCAGCATGCACGAGGACCGTTTCCCCGATCGCCTGTTCGCGGCGAAGGTGCTCGCCGGCTCCCGTGGCGTCGGCCTGATCTGCGCGACTGGGGGGCGTTCGGCGGCCCTGCTTCGTGCGCTCCGGCATGCTGGCTACGAGGGCTACGTGGACATTTCCGAGGGAATGCTCGGATCTCGCCGCGGCCCGGGCTGGCTTGCCGCGGGGCTGCCCGTAGTTCCGCTAGGCGCCGCGCTTGCCTCCATGCCGGAGGAACTCCACTGAGATGCCCGAAGGCAGCTACAGGACAGCGTCACGTTTCCGGTTTGCCGGCAAGGTCACCGCCGGGATCGCAAGCCTTTTGCTGGTTCTGGGCCTTCTTGCCTGGGCCGCAGGATGGTGGTCGTTCGACCTGGACCGAGCCGCGATCGAGGCTTTGGTAGCAAAAGCCGGGCCGTGGGGGCCGCTTGCGGTGGTCGCGCTGATGACGACGGCCGTCGTCGCGAGCCCCGTTCCGAGCGCTCCCATCGCTTTGGCCTCAGGTGCGGCCTACGGCCACTATGCCGGCACCGTTTATGTCGCCCTGGGAGCCGAGATTGGCGCGCTTGTCGCCTTCCTCATAGCCCGCGGGCTGGGGCGCGGGCCTGTCGAGCGCCTTCTTGGCGACAAGGCCGATTACGGCCTGCTTGGCTCGCAGAACGCGCTGACGCTCACGGTTTTCGTGAGCCGCCTTCTGCCCTTCGTCTCTTTCGACGCGATGAGCTATGCCGCAGGTCTCAGCCGACTCCACTTCTGGCGGTTCGCTCTTGCGACGATGGCCGGCATCCTGCCCGCGAGCTTCGTGCTCGCGCATTTCGGCAGCGCGGTGTCGGAGGGCGCGTTCAGCGGCGCGGAATGGATCGTGCTCGGGCTGGGACTGATAACCGGCCTTCCTCTCCTGCTCCTTGCGCTTCGGCGCGGTGCTGCTTCGAAAAAGAACTACCAGAACAAGAGCGCAATGGAGCCCGGTCGAACATGAGTTTCGAGGACAAGAAGAACAGCCTTAGCCTGCCCCACGCGACGGCGATCGGACCGGGCCGGATGATCGGCGCCGGTGAGAATGGGGCGATCGGCCCATTGCACCTTGACCTTCCAACCTCTGGAATCCCGACATTGATACTCTGTGCCTGAAAAGAGATACCCTATGTCCGACCACGCCCATCACCACCACATCGCGCCCGAACCTGGCGCAAAGACCGCGACGGACCCTGTCTGCGGCATGCAGGTCGAGAGGCGAGAGGACGCGCGAACGCGCGACTATGGCGGCGAGACCTTCTACTTCTGTTCGGATGGCTGCCGGGAAAAGTTCGACGCCGATCCGTACTTCTACGCCTCGGGCAACGCCGAAATGACCAGCAAGCAGTCCCCGCCCGGCACGCAATATACCTGCCCGATGCACCCCGAGGTCGTCCGCGACGAACCCGGAAGCTGTCCGATCTGCGGCATGGCGCTGGAACCGATGACGCCATCGGACGAGCCGAACGAGGAACTGACGGATTTCACCCGGCGCATGTGGGTCAGCGCGGCCGCGGCCGTTCCGCTGATGATCATCACCATGGGCGAACTGGTTGGACTTCCGGTGCGCGCCTGGCTTGGCCATAAACTCTCGGTCTATGTCGAATTCGTCCTCGCCACGCCGATCATTCTCTGGGCAGCGCAACCGTTCTTCAAGCGTGGCTGGGAGTCGATCCGCAACGTCTCTCCCAACATGTGGACGCTGATCGCGCTCGGCGTGGGTGCGGCCTATCTCTATTCGCTCGTCGCCACCTTCGCGCCGGGGGTGTTTCCGGACCAGTACCGCATGGGCGACGGCGTCGGCACCTATTACGAGGCCGCGGTGGTCATCATCGCGCTGGTCTTCGTGGGGCAGGTTCTGGAACTGCGCGCGCGCGAGCGCACCGGCGACGCGATCCGCGCGCTTCTCGACCTCGCGCCCAAGACCGCGCGCCGCATCCTGCCGGACGGCACGGAATACGACGCCCCGCTGGAGAACATCGTCGAGGGCGACATGCTGCGCGTCCGCCCCGGCGACAGCGTGCCGGTGGACGGCGAGGTGGTCGAGGGCCGGTCGTCACTGGACGAGAGCATGATCACCGGCGAGCCGGTGCCGATCGAGAAGGTCGAGGGCGACCGCGTGACCGGCGGCACGATCAACAAGAACGGCACCCTCTCGATCCGCGCGACCGGGGTCGGATCCGACACGGTCCTTGCGCAGATCGTCGACATGGTGGCCGGCGCGCGCCGCTCGCGTGCGCCGATCCAGGGGCTCGCCGACCGGGTGGCGGCGGTGTTCGTGCCGAGCGTCGTCACCGTTGCCGTCACGGCCTTTGTCGTCTGGCTCTCGTTCGGGCCCGATCCGGCGCTGGCCTACGCCATCGCCGCGGCGGTGTCGGTGCTGATCATCGCCTGCCCCTGCGCGCTCGGGCTTGCCACGCCGATCTCGATCACCACCGCCGCGGGTCGCGGCGCGCAGGCGGGTGTGCTGATCAAGGATGCCGAGGCGCTGGAACGGATGGCCCGCGTCGATACCGTGATCGTCGACAAGACCGGCACGTTGACGGAAGGCAAACCAAAGCTGACCGATGTCGTGGCGCAAGACGGGTTCGACGAGGACCAGGTCCTGTCCCTCGCCGCCGCGCTGGAACGCGGATCGGAGCATCCGTTGGCCGAGGCGATCATCGAGGGCGCACGCGCTCGGGATCTCGAACCGGGCCGCGCCGAAGAGTTCGATGCCGTCACCGGCAAGGGCGTGCGCGGCGTGGTCGATGGGCGCAGGGTCGCGCTCGGCAATCACGCGATGATGAAGGAACTTGGCATTGTAACAAACGCCTCCGACGAGACGGCCGACACACTGCGAGCCGAAGGCAAGACGGCGATGTACGTCGCCATCGAAGGGACCATCGCCGGGATCGTCGCCGTGGCCGACCCGATCAAGGAAAGCACCGCAGACGCAATCCGCGACCTGCACGCGCTTGGCCTGACCATCATCATGGCGACTGGCGACAACCAGCGGACGGCCGAGGCCGTTGCGCGGCAACTGGGCATCGACGAGGTGCGCGCCGGCGTTCTGCCCGAGGACAAGCAGAAGCTGGTCGAGGAGCTGCACGCGAAGGGCGCGTCGGTGGCGATGGCCGGCGACGGCGTGAACGATGCCCCGGCGCTGGCGGCGGCGGATGTGGGCATCGCCATGAGCACGGGCGCCGACGTCGCCGTGGAAAGCGCCGGCATCACGCTGATGCGCGGCGACCTGGTGGGCCTGGTGCGGGCGCGCAAGCTGGCCGTGGCGACGCTGCGCAACATACGCCAGAACCTGTTCTTCGCCTTCGCCTATAACGCGGCGGGTGTGCCGATCGCGGCGGGCATCCTCTATCCGGTCATCGGACTGCTGCTGTCACCGATGATTGCGGCGGCGGCGATGAGCCTGTCTTCGGTCTCCGTCATTTCGAACGCGCTGCGGCTGCGGCGGATAAAGCTCTGAGCGAGAGGACGCCGCCATGGCCAGTGCACATCACGGACACATGCCGTCGAGCGGGCGCGGGATGGCAATCTCCGCCTGGCTGACAGGGGTCTATTTCGTCATCGAGATGGGCATCGGCCTCTGGACCGGGTCGATCGCGGTCATATCGGATGCGTTGCACACCTTCTCCGCGGTCGGCGGCGTGCTGCTGGCGATCATCGCTGCACGCCTGGCCCGGCGCCCCGCCGACGCGGATCGCAGCTTCGGCTGGTATCGGGCCGAGATCATCGGTGCGCTGGTCAATGGCGGCTTCCTGCTTGCCATGGCGCTGGTCGTGATCGTGATGGCGGCCATGCGCCTGTCGGACCCGATCGACCTGCCCACCGGCCCGATGCTGCTGGCCGCCGCCGGCGGGTTGATGACCGAGGTCATATCGCTGGGGCTGATCTGGAAGCAAAGCAAGAGCGACCTCAACGTGAAAGGGGCGCTCTGGCACATAATCCAGACCTTCGTCGGCAGCCTTCTGATCATCGTGACCGCATTGGTGATCAAGTTCACGGGCTTCCTGCTCATCGACCCGATCCTCGGCATGGCGTTCGGCTTCGTGCTGAGCTGGGCAAGCTGGGGAATCTTGCGCGACTCGATCCACCTGCTGATGGAAGGCACGCCGGACGATATCAGCCTCGATGACGTCACGCGGGCGCTTGAGGACCTCGACGGAGTGGCGGATGCCCATCACGTCCATGCATGGGCGCTGACCAGCGGCAAATACGTCTTTTCGGCTCATCTGCGCGTTCAGGATCATCACGACCCGCAAGAACTGCTGAAGAGAGCCCATGCCATGCTGCGTGATCACTTCGGGTTCTTCTTCGTGACTTTGCAGATGGAGGATCGCTGCCTCGACGAAAGCGGCGCCGAGGCGATCGATATCACCCGTGGCGGTGGGGATCGCTGATGCCGGTCGTCCTGCTGCTTGCCCTGATCACTGTCTCGGAGGCCACGATCGGCGTCTTCGTCAAGCTGACCGGGGATGTGATCCCGATCCAGACGCTGAACTTCTACGCGCTCATCTTTGCCGCCGCCTTCCTTGCACTGGCCATCCCGCAGACCACCGGACGACCTCTGCGGTTTCCCCGTGGCAACGTGAAGGACACGGTCATTATCGGGGCGCTCATCGCCGCCCAGATCAGCGTCTTCAACTATGCGATGACACTCGTGCCGATCGCCAACGCCGTCGTGTTCTGGAGCGTGGCGCCGTTCTTCGTCTTCATCTTCTCGGCGATATTCCTCGGCGAGCCAGCGAAGAAAAGCTACGTCCTGATCTTCGGGGTGGCGCTGGTGGGCGTCGTGCTGGCAAGGCCGCTCGGGGACGGCGACTGGTTCGGCAATCTCGTCGCGCTCAGCACCGGGGCGATCTACGCCGCGATGGTCACCTACATGCGACACGAGGGACGCGAGGAGACAGGAAACGACATCTTCTGGTCGATGGCGACCGGGGCGTTGCTGCTGTCGCCCGCGCTGGTTCTGGCCGGTCCGGGCGAGATCGACAAGTTCAATGCCTATCCAGCGCTGGGCCTGTCGCTGCCGGTGATGCTTTGGGCGGCCTGCCTCGGCGTCGTCTCGACGGGGTTCGCCTATTTCGGCATCTCGCTGGTGCTCAAGCGGATCAACGCGAACGTCTATTCCCTGGTCGATATCATTGTCTCGCCGATCGTGGCAGCAACCTTGGGTTATCTCGTTTTTGGCGAAATTCCCGCGCGCAGCATGATCTTCGGAGGCGGAATCCTGCTGTTCTCCGGCTTCTGGCTGACGCGCGAAATGAACCGCGGCAAGGAAAATGCGGCGGTGCATGCGTGCCAGTCTGCGTGACAACACGGGGCAACCAGACCTGGCGGTTAAAAAACGTCGATCGGTCCAGCCCGCTACGGGAACGCGATCAGAAGTCGTTTCCGGCGGACACATATGAAGTTTCCCGCTTCAGCCGACCTTGACGCCCCAGAACGATGTCTGGTCGGCGGCGAAGTAGCCGTCCGCGGCCCGGAAGTTGCCCTGCAGATCGACGGTGTCGCCGACGGTGAGCACGGCCATCGTCTGCAGCCAGAGCGCCGTCGCCTCCGAAACATGCGCGCCGCTGATCTCGCCGAACGAGCCGCGGACCTCGGTCGTGCCGTTCAGCACGAGCCGCCCGGACATCCGCGCGGACGTGCTGGCTCAATCGGCGCACGCCCGCGCCTGCTCCCGCAGCACCGCATAATCGGCCAGCCACTCCAGGATCGCTGCGCCTTCCGGCAGCGCCGCCACCTCGTCGGCCACGCGCGCCTGCTCGGCCCGGCTGTACTCTACCACCGGCGGACACGCGCTGGGCGGGGCATCAAAACCCACCCCCGCGCAACCGCTCAAGAAGAGCGTCACGATCACGAGGGCGGCGCGCGGCCGCCTCCAGCATCTGTCGTTGAACGGCATCGGTGTGCTCCAGATTTTGCAGCCGCTCGGCGGCGCGGCCCGCGCGCTCACCGCTGCGACGGAGGTTGCACAGAAAGAGGATGACGGCGAGCGCGACGAGAGCCATGCCTGCCGCCCGCCGTGCCCACGGTCGAGCCAAGACCCCGGTCAGCAAGCTGCCCCACATCACCGCCGGCCCTTGCGCCAGTCATCGAGCCGCGCCCAGACCGCGACGCCGATCCCCGCGAACGCCAGCGCGATGAAGACCCATCGCAGGGTGTCGAGATAGGGCACCAGCGGCAGGACTGCGCCCTGCGTCTCGGCCAGCACCTCCTGTGCGACCTCGACCCCGGCGGCGCCTGCAGTGGCAACCCCGGCCGCCCCGGTGCCCTTGAGCGTCCGGCTTTCGGCCAGCTTTTCGCGCGCGGGCGGCGTCTCGGGCGCGAAGGGTGTCGCCCTCGGCGGGAACGGCGCGCCCCAGGACCGGGCCGGCCCCAGATCGACATGCATGAAGTTCGAGCGCGGATAAGTGCCAAACCCCAGAAACCCCACCTCGCGCGCCGCCACCGCGAAGGTCTCCGGATCATGATTGGCCATGGAGATATCGAACGCCGTGCCCTCCATGTGTTTCGAGCGCGTCGCCCCGCCCACGGCGCGGTTGTGCCCGGGCGAGCGATAGGCCGAATTGACGATCAGCGGCTTGCCCAGCCGGTCGCGCAGCGCCTGCAGGGTGTCGAGCGCTTCGGGGTGGAGCTTCAGCTCGCCCGTACCGCGGCAGGCGATCTCGGCGGGCGAGAAGTCGGGCCAGCGCCAGAGACGCTCGGGTACCTCGCGGAAATGGCGATAGGTCTGGACGGTGTCAGGCATGGTGGTCTCCTTGGGGGTAACGGGCATGCGGAAGCGGCCTCCGCCCGGATGAGCGGTGGGGTGGACGTGTTGATCTCGGGATGCGATCTGTGCGCCCGGCAAGTGCGCGTTGCGCGGCGAAAAAACCTGCGCGTGCTACGCCAGACGCGCGATCAGTCCTCGCGTCCCCGCTGGAAGGCGGCGAACATCAGGTTGCGCATGTCGTGTATGTCGCGCTCGATGCGTTCGAGCCGGTCGTGATCGACGCGCCGGTCCTCGTCGCGGCGCTTTTCGATGCGCAGGCGCTCGGCGTCGAGCTCCTGTTCGAGCTTGTGTAGCAGCGCCTCGTTGGTGAAGGCTTTGCGCGTGACCGCGACGGCCAACCCGCCGATGAAGGTGAACCAGACGCCGATCGCGGCCGCAACGCCATGATCCCGGAATGCCTGGATGATTTGGTCGGTGAAGCTCTCGCGCTCGGGCATCCCGCCTCCCTGTGCTGATGCTTATGATGGGTCCCGCGGGCGTTGGTGGAGTCCCCAGACACCGGGCCGGCCGGGTCAGGCAGCCCTCTCATCCCATCCCGGCGCGGTTGCGCGCCACCGCGTGGATGTGGTCGCGCGTCGCGCTGTCCAACGCCCCGGGAAAGAGCATCACCTGATTGGCGTGCCCCGACAGCCCGAGCGCATTGATCCCGGCCGACAGCTCGATCACATCCTCGACGAACGTGTCGTCCGGCCGGTAGATCATCCGCGTCCAGGTTCCGGCCTGCGCCTGCGGAATGGTGACGCCGAGATCCGACCCGGCGCCGAATGTCAGAAACGGCATGACGGTGCCCGCGCGATAAACCGGCCGGTCCGTGAACCGGACCATGTCGCCCGAGAGGTCCGAGATATCCCGAACAAGCGCATGGCCCGACGCCTGCCGGATGGCGGAGGTCGTGTCTGTTGCCAGACCCGCGACCAGGAACGCCGTAGACTTTCGAACTGGAGATTTGCCTTCCGTTGCCAGACCCTCAACTACATGCGCCGTGGCCTTGCGAACGCCCGATCTGCCTTCGGTCTCCAGACCCGCCACCACGAACGCCGTGGATTTGCGAAGCGTGACCTCCCCGGTCACGCGAGCGCCTCGAGGCCGAACTGCGTCGCGTCGATCCCGACCGCCGTCCATGCGGCGCCGGTTGCCGGGTTCACGTCCCAGAAGAACCGGACAGCGCCGAGCGCATCCCCGATCTCGACGGGCGCTCCCAGCAGCGCGGCATCCGCCCGGCCGTCGAAACGCTGAACCGGAGAGGCCCCGCTCGTGAACGCGGCCGCGACAAGCGAGACCCCGACAATGGTGGTGTCGGCGGGCAGTGCGGGCATGCCGGCAAGAGTGAACAGATGCGCCTGCCCGACAGTGTCCGAGACCATCGCGTCCGCAACCTCGGCGAATTCGATGGTCGAGATGCCGGCGACCGCGCCCGCGAACTGCGCGGGTGTGCCGTCGGAGACCAGAGGCAGCGTGTGCAGCCTGAAGCCGAGCGTCGGAACATCCGCGACGATCAGCTCGGCCCATGGCATATTGTAGAAATCATTGGTCCGGTCAGAGCAGCCCTCAACGCGCACGGAGGCCACGACCTCCGATGTTCCCGGCTTGAGGACGCCCTCATGCACGAATTGCAGCACCCCGTCGACATAGGCCAGAAAGACCCCGTCGGGATCGCCGATCTTCACATACATGTCGATGCTGGCCGCGCCGAAGACCGGGAAAGCGGCCTCGACGCCGGCATGCGTGCGCAACCAGAATGTGTCGTCGGCCTGCGATCCGGAGGCCGGGTTCCAGAGACCGCAGATCACGTTGCCGTCGCCATCCTCGAGCCCGAGGATCCAGGACGGCCCGTCATGCGCGCCGCTGCTGGCCCGCGGCAGAATGCGGCTGTGCAGCCAGACGCCATTGGTCGGCGTGAAGCCGAGACGCGCGCGCGCCGGGTAGAGTACCGCGTTGCCCACGCGCGAATTGGGGCCGCTTTCCGTCAGGTCGGTGTATCTGATGAGCGCCGAGAGCGCAGGCAGCTCGGTGAAGCCGTCGAACTCGCTGGTTGCGGCAAGAATGGTCATTCCAGGGTCTCCCTTTGGTTTACGGCCACCCCGACAGGGTCGCCATCAGTGACATTTCCGGAGGGCTGCCCGCGCCATTGCGCCAGGGAGCCGGCATCATTGGCGTCGATCCATGCCCCCGCGAACTGCTGGACGTTCACATCAGGCGCATCGCCGGACAAGAACAGGGCGGTGAAGAGCAGCGGCATCAGATCACCGCGCCGCGCAGGGTGACGGCCAGGCCCGCAACAGATGCCTCGGCCGGGGCGGCAAACGAGGATGCGACGAACCGCACGACCGATCCGGCGTCGATCGTCACCGGATCCGGCGAGGTGGTCGTGAACGTGACCAGGCCAGTGGTGGAGACATTGATGGTGCCGACGGTGAGCCCGTCGACCGTGACATCCACCGACCAGGCGGCGTCGGGCGGCACGTCGACATGCCCGGCCGCGCCTGCAAGATCCGCCGGCAGACGCACATCGCGCGGTATCACCACCTTTCCGATGACCTCGCCCGGGCCGGGTGTGGCCATGGACACGGCGCCGAAATCGTAGATCTCGCGCGCGGTGGGCTGAACACCACCGCCGGAGAGATAGAGGGTCCGCTGATCGCCCGGGTCGACGGTCGTCGCGTCGCCACCACCGGCCCGCGTGATGACCGCGACGGCGTCCGCGTCATTGCGCACCACCAAAAGCCGCGGCACATCGGCGAGCTCCAGCGTGAACCCGGCCCCCGGCGCACCGCCAAGCACCAGCCGCACATGACGCTGGAGATCGGCCGCCGTCACGGCGATGGTGCCGCCCGCGGAACAATCGATCACTGCAGTGGCGGTCAGGGCCAGATCGAGCGCGTCAGTTGCATCGTTGATCGTGACTTCTTTCTGGTTCTGGGCGGCCGCCACATGGGGGACTTCGAGGTTCGGGCTGGGCATCAGGCAATCTCCAGTGTGACGGCGCGTGGAAAGCCACGGCCAACCACGTCGCTCATCTGGTAAATGACGACCGACAGGTCTGTCGGCGTGGATCCAAGATCGGCTGCAATGTCGGCGCTGGCGTAAGTCACCGCCGGGCCGGGGGCGGTGAGCGTCCGCAGCACTGTGCCGCCCGGCCCATCGAGGATGTCCACCTCGTAGGCCTCATAGGCCTCGCCGAGCGGCACGGTGCCGGTGCCGTCCTTCCACTCCCCGCCGATGCGGGTGCGGCGGATCCAGGACAGGGTTATGTCGTCCGGCGTGCCGCTGCGCGTCGCCGTCACGCTCACCGGCGCGTAGGGCTTGAGATCGCGGCCCGCATGGCTTTGCGTCACGGTCTCGGCCTCCTCGAAGAGCGCGCCGAAGCCGACCGCCCGCCAGGCGCGCGGCAGGCCGAGATCGCCGAGCGCGATCGCCAGTGTCTCGACATCGTCGGGATCGAGCAGGACGAACACCTCGCCGGTCTCGTGCCCCTCCACGAAGACATCCGTGCCCCGTCGGCCCCGCAAAAGCCCGGACAGGGTGTGGGAGCCGTCCGCGTTCAGCGTCACGTCACGGAACTGGATGATCTCGGGGGCGCCGTCCACCTTGAGGACGAGGGCCGCGTTGGCGCCGCCGAGCATCGCGTCCTGCGTGACGCTCTCCAGCCGGTCGCCGCCGGTGGTCATGAACACCGTGAGGCTGTT
>NZ_JBAPKY010000055.1:0-20985 GCF_037083785.1 Roseovarius sp. D22-M7 | reverse complement strand
CTGCCTCGCAGATCACCTCACGGGGGTGGCCACATGTCATGGAATGACTGGCCACATGCGCGTGGAACAGGTGGCCACATGTCGTGGAATACGCATCACGGGGACGCAGCATCAACCGGTGCGGTCCGAGAGAGACCGCCTGACGGTATCGGTAGGTTGTGGTGTGAAAGATGTCGAGGCAGGCCAAAATGGAGGTCCAGTGTGGTTCGAGGAAGACGGCGCGCAAGTCGATGCGGATCAGCGGCGGCGCGATGACCCGGAGCTATCGGGCGCGGCGTTTCGCCAGGCGTTCAATCCCTTGCAGCGCCGACAGATCCGCTCTCCGAACCCTTCGCTCCAGAACAAGGTTTCGCACCGCAGGCATTGGCGTTCCTGCGGAACGTCGCGCTGGGCCCTTGCGGGCGCAAGGTATGGTGCTGCACCTTCGGCGATGGCCTTGTCCGCCATCAAATCTGTCCCGCTACGTGGCGGCTGCGCGATCGCGACAGGAGGTCCGGCCTTGAGGGCATGCCTTCGCTTTCGGCGGCCCGGATTGACGCGTCGTCCTGCGTCCTTTGCGTGGTTGCCGTCGACGCCGGCACATTCAGATCGGGATCAGGCGTCTCGCGCCCCGAGTAGAGATGTCGGAGATGCGCCTCGGAGACACCGTCGGCCTGCATCACGAGGCGCACCATCGGATCAGCCAGCATTTCCTCCAGGAAGAATTCGGATAGCGTCTTACGCGTCAGCTTGTCCCTTGCCCGCGCATGGTCGAGGTCGGCAAGGGAAACGGTCAGGGTCCGCGCAAGTCCTGGATGCGATGTTCGGGGGTGAAGCTTTACAAGCACGGAGGCCTTCCACGCTACGGGATCCTCTTGATCTGGGGGTGAAACCAACTCCGTTTCGATCTCATACTCTCCCGCCGGGAGCGTCTCGGCAAAACCCGGAACGGTGAACGGTCGAGAGAAAACCGCAACGGTCTTGCTCGTCAGATCTTCCATTGGCGTGATCCTCTCACTCATTGTTTCGGGTGGCCCGCGCCCCTTGAAAAGGGGGCGCGCAGCCTGTGTGGGTCTCAAGATGTCTTTGATTTCGCTGGCGCTTCCTTGCTGGCGGCATTGGACTCGTTCGCCGTGGCAGGGGTCTTCGCTGTTACGGCAGGCCTCAGCTTCATTGCGGCTGCAGCCCTGGCGGTCAGGTCCTTGAAGGACATGTCATCGATCCTTTGATTGGCCGATGCTAAATTCCTCGTCCGTGCCGGACCGGGATACTTTGCATCGGTATTAACTATATGGGGACTGGCGACCCGATTTACGATGGCGCATCGACAAGGAGGCCGAGGCGAGTCAGGCTAATTCATCCGTCCAAACCTTGAATTCCGTCAATGTGTTCTGACCGAACGTCTGGGTCAAAGGGACATCGGCGGCATCGCGGCCGCGCGCGATCAGAATTCGTGCAAACCTCGGCTTGTTGTTGCGCGGGTCGAACATGTGCCATTCACCAGAAAGGAACACCTCCATCCACGCGGCGAAGTCCCCCGGAGGATGAGGGAGAGTTTCACCGATGTCGCTCAGATAACCGGTGCAGTAGCGGGCCGGAATGTTCATGCAGCGACACAGGGCGATGGCGAGATGGGCGAAGTCGCGGCAGACACCCTGTCGCTCGGTCATTGTCTGCGACGCGGTGCGCGTCGCTTTGGCCTGCATGTAGTCGAAGCGGACGTGTCCGTGCACGAAATCGCAGATCGCCTGGACGCGGGACCAACCGGGTTCCGTGGTCTCGAAGAGACGCCAGGCTTCCTCCGAAAGAAGATCGGTATCGCAGTACCGGCTGCCCTGCAGAAACACGAGCGTATCGGATGGCAGATCCTGAACCGCGTGCTGTTGCGCGTCGGCAAAGACGGGATCGGGCAGGCCCGTGTCGCGGAAGATGCCGTCCGTCGACAGGCAGAAGTCGCCGGCCGGAGCCAGGAGGCGCGTACAGCAGTTGCCGAAGCCGTCCCGATAGCTTTCGAGCGGGACGCTCGGCGACGTGACGAGATAGTCGGCGCGCTCCAGATCGCCAAAGCGCGAGTAGTGGACGTTCAGCAGCGCGATCAGCGGCGTCGGTTGGGCGAAGCTGTATCGCAGACGACACCCTATGCTGACCCGCATGCCAGACGCGCGGCCGCGCCTTGTCATGTCACGATCACCGTCCAAGGATGCACGCCCCGTCGGAGAGCCGGAAGCCTCGATTGCAGCTCCACCGGTTGCCGGATCGGTCGAGATAAGCGTTCTCCGGCACGTCGATCGCGACGCAAGCATTGCTGCGCGGCTCGTATCCACGATCACATCTCCAGCCCGGTCCATAGGATGCCGGGTCTAGGAACGCGTTCGCCGGCAAGATAATGGCGTCGCATCGGTCGTCGATCTTTACGAATCCTCGCTCGCACGCCCAGGCGGCCCCATAGGTTGCGTTGGTCAGATATGCATTCGTCGGCACGGCAATCGGCTTGCAGGCGCCGGAACTGGCTGAGAAGCCGCGCGCGCAGGTCCAACCGGAGCCCGAGGTGTCGTCGGTGAGATAGGCGTTGTCCGGCAGGACGATCGGCACACATGCGTCGCGCTCTTGCCGGTAACCGCGTTCGCATTTCCAATCGTCGCCGTAAGACCGGAGGAAGGCGTTGGCGGGCACCGGGATGAGGATGCAGGACGTCTCGCTCACTTCCTCATACCCACGGTCGCACTCCCACCCCGTCCCGTAGGAGCGCCCGGTTGGATTGGCATGCTCGGGGATATCGAGCGCCCGGCATGTGGCACCCTCTACCCGGTAACCGAGATCGCAGATCCAGCCGCCACCATAGCTGCGCGGCTGGGCGTTCTTCGGCATCGGGCCGGTTCCATCCTGCGCAAGGACGGGGAAGGCGAAGGACGCGATCACACCGGCCATGACTGCCGTCCCCGCGATCAGCCTCGCGAGGGGATGTCTCATCGCCGCTTGCTCCTTGGCGGACCAGATTCCTCCGGTTGCCGCGCGTGTCTTCGATAGCTCAAGCGTGAGCGTTCCGGTCAGCCGTCGAGTGGCGGCGGGCGGTGGCGGGGAGCCCCTAGAATTCGATCTTGTTGGCATGCCTTCGTTCTCGGCCACCTGAATCGAGAAGTCCTGCGGAACTGTCGGATGTGTGCTACCGGTCATCGAGGCGACAACTTGTGCAAGGCCGCAGCGGCAAGAGCATGTTCCTTCTGGTGGTAGTCGCCGCGGAAACTGCCATCCACCTGCACCTCCCAGATTCCGTTTCGTTCGCGCACCTGAACACCTCCTCGCAGCGCCGGTCGGTTCATGGAAGAATCCTGTGCTCCTCTGCCTTTCGGCGGCACGGGTTTCATGTTGGTCATTTCCGGCTCCTTCGCGTTGGGCGCGCGCGCTTCTCCGATGAGCATCACGGCGCGAATGAATTCTTCAGCGTAGTCGTCGGTTTCGCGGTGGTCATGTTCGTGCCGGGCCATACTCATCGGCTCGACGAACCGTTATCTGAGATGATCAATGAAACGCGGCTCCGTACGGGCCATGTAGGAGATCAAGGCCTGCAGGATCCGTTCATGAGCCAACACGCACCGTTCAAGATAGGTCGTCTCTGCGGGTGTCGTGGAGAGATTTTCGGCTGATGCCACTAAGGTTCCTCCTTCACGACGAGGGGGCGACCCTGGCCGTCGCAAATTTGAATGCCGGCGGGCCACCGTCAGCTGGTCACGGTCCAGTTCGCGACCATCCATCTACCAGGTGGGCCGACATCGCGTGCTGCCGCAGGTTAGGGTCGTGAAAACTCAAACGGCTCGTCTCGCTCGAACGCGGCGGAAGCCGGCCTCGGTGGTTTGATCGCCATGAATGGTCTCGAGACTTCCCTAAACAATCCTTTGCCACGAGGCAGACGGGTGGGAGAAGGCGCGTACTGTGAACGCGATCTAAGGTCATTGTGCACCCTGCTTGCCGATCGCCCAGATGATCACGAGCGCGGACAGCGAAAGGAGAAGAATTGCGGCCGCCTCGATCAGAATGTTTTCCGGCGCCATTTCCTTGCCCTGCAGCACGACCAGACGACCGACCGCGGTGATGGCGATGAATATCGGATACACAAAGACGGAGTTGCGCCGCGCATAGTAGACTGCCACCATTCCAATCACCTCCAGATACAGAAACATCAGGAGGATATCGGCCAGTAGAATGGTTCCGAGCCGATAGATTGCAATGATTTCGAAGGCGACGGCGAGAAGAGTCATGGCCACGATAACCACAAGCAACAACCGCTCGATCATATGGAACAGACCGAGAGCAAACAGCCTTTCGCCGCGCCCCGCGCCATTTTCTCCCTGTGGGGCCTCCCCCGTATCTGGCTCCGCCACGGATGGACTGTCGAGGTGGCTCTTACCCATGATGACGAACTCCAGCCATGAACCTACTGGCCGGGTTCGTCATCTGTCCGGGCAACGATCGGCGCCACAGTTTCTGTCTGGTGTCGGTCTTTGTGTGTTGACGCTATACCGCCATCGCCCGGGACCGCGGGAGGGTCGCCAATGGGGTCTGCCTCTACCTGCATTCCGCGAAGGAATCTGAACAGGTCGCTGTCCGTCGTCAGGACGAGCGTCGTGTCGTCGGAAATCATGTCGCCATAGGCCTGCATGGTGCGGGTGAAGTCGAAGAATTCGACCGATGTGGCATCGACATTGTAAGCGCCGGCATAGATGTCCGCCGCGGCGGCGTCAGCGGCGCCGCGGATTTCCTCGACGGCGCGATAGGCTTCGGACTGGATCTTGTTGAGATCCCGCACCCTGTTGCCTTGAATACGGGCCGCTTCGCCGTTGCCTTCGGACAGGAAGCGTTCGGCGATCTGTCGCCGCTCCGAGATCATGCGGTCATAAATCTTGGGCCGAACGCTCTCGTTGTAGTTTATGCGCTTGAAGCGGATGTCGAGAAGCTCGATCCCGAAGACGCGCACCTTCTCCGCCGCCGCCTCGAAGATCTGCTGCTCGACCAGCGCCCGCCCCTTGGTGATGGGAACGAGCGCGCCGATATCCTGCGCGAGTTCCTGATCCGTCAGAAGATTGTCGCGCAGTGGCGTCCGCCCCTTGGTCGTCCGAATGATCTCGATGAGTTCGTGCTTCGCGACGGCATTCCGGGTCTCGCTGCCGAGGATATCGTCGAGGCGTGACTGGGCGCTGCGTTCGTCGCGCAGGCGCAGGAAGTATTGCAGCGGGTCGGTGATCTGCCACCGCGCGAACAGATCGACGGAGATGTAGAGCTTGTCCTTGGTCGGCATGTCCGATGGCGAGCCATCCCACTCCAGGACCCGGCGATCGATCCGGTTGACCTCCTGAACGAAGGGCAGCTTCACCTTGAGGCCCGCCTCGGTGATGGGCGGGCCCACGGGCTTGCCGAACTGGGTGATGATGGCCTGCTCCACTTCGCCGACCGTGTAGACGGCAGAGGACCCCACGATAACGACCGCGACCGCGACCCCGGCGACAATGCTCGAAATGATCTTCATGGGGTCTCTCCCTTTTGCCGATCGAGGTTCAACAGCGGCAGGATGCTTGCCGTGGACCCGTCGACGATGATCTTGGAGCCAATGCCCGGCAGAACATCCTGCAGCGTTTCGATGTAGATCCGGCGCCGCGTCACCTCGGGAGCCTGGCGATATTCCGTCAGAAGCGCCGTGAAGCGGGCGGCGTCGCCCTCAGCCTCGTTGATCCGCCGCAGGCGATAGCCGTCGGCTTCGCGGATGCGCTGGTCCTTTTCGCCCTCGGCCAGAGGAATGACCCGGTTGTATTCGCGGCGGGCTTCGTTGATGATTCGCTCCTTTTCCTGCTGGGCCTGGTTGACCTCGTTGAACGAGGCCTGGACGGGCTGGGGCGGATTGATGTTCTTCAGCTGCACCTGGTCGATGCTGATGCCCATGGCGTATTTGGTCGTAAGCGCCTGCATCTTCAGAAGCGCCTCGCTTTCGATCTCCTGGCGTCCGACGGTGATCACCTCATCGACAGTGCGGTCGCCGACCACCTCGCGCATGACGGACTCCGAGACGTAACGGAGCGTCGCGCTCGGCTCGCGCACCTCGAAAAGGAACTTGCGCGGTTCGGGAATGCGATACTGCACCACCCATTCGACGAGCGCCGCGTTGAGGTCGCCCGTCACCATCTCGGTCTCGCGGCGACCGTCGGTCGGGCTCTGATAGGGGTCCGTGGCGCCCGGCGTCGTGAACCCGAACTCCTGTTTCAGCTGGCGCTTGACCGGCACCAGCGTTGTCGCGTCGACCCCGAACGGGATCTTGAAGTGCAGCCCCGGAGGAACTTCAGCCGAGTACTTTCCGAAACGCTGGACGATCGCGACTGAATCGCTGGGCACCGTGTACCAGGAGGACCAAGCCCCAAACGCCGCAAGCGCGATGACAGCCCCGATCGCCAGACGCCTCACCGGCGGCGGGCCGTCCGGTAAGATACCGTGCAGCCGATCCCGGCCCTTTCGAAGAATTGCGTCAACCTCAGGGGGCGCACGGGTCTGCCTGTTTTTCCATGGTCCACGGTCTCCAGATCCATTCTCATCAGACGGCATTGAAAGGTCCTCGCTTGGATTTTTGCGTTTGGTGTGTGTGTCGCGCGCGTTTTACCGCGTGACACGTTTTGCGCCATCACTCGGTCGGCTCTGACCGGCATGCCCTCAGAGGTCGAGTTCCTTAAGGCAGGCTTCCGCTATGTCTCGGTCCGGGGCATCGGTTCCCGGCATGGTCGCCCAGCCGGCTGTCATGAGCGCGTCGCGTCGCTGGTAGGTCGAAGCGGCACGGATCGCTTCCATCTTGTCCGCCCGTGCCGGGTCGGAGCGCGCCATGTCGAGGCAGACCGGCACCATGGAAGCGACGACATCGTCTCGGGACATCGCCATCGCCCTGTCGTTCGAGGTGCCACCGGTCACCCAGCCGCCCCATGTAAAGCCGACCACGCCGACGAAAACCGCGCCGATCACGGCACCGTAGATGCCGGGCTTGAGCCATTCGGGAGTGTTCATGTCCTATCCTCCTGCGGGGAAAGCGCCGCTTCGCTGTGAGTGTTTGTCTGGGTCGTGGCCGCGTCCCGTCGCAGCGCCTCCTCGAGGTCGCTGTCCGAGATCGCGTGCGACTCGCTCCGTCCGGCATGGCTGCCCCTGCCGCGCACGGTCAGGCTGGTCGCCGTACGTCTCCAGCCCTCGAAGCTGAGCCCCTGCAGGAGTTCTTCCTCAACGACGACATCGTAGGTGCCGGCGGGCAGTTCGTCCGGGTACCCCGAGAGGGCGAACGGGGCGGAGAAGGTGACCGTCGATCTGGTCGAGCGCGTGGTCATGCGTGGCCTCCGGTTTGTGGGCAGAGCCGTCGTCCACCGCCATTATCGGGACGCCGTTGCGGCGCCGGGACGGTCGAACGTTTGGCCTCTTTTAGGCGAGAGCCGCTCGACGGGTGCTGACGCAGGTTAGTCCGGGGCCAGCGCGCGCTCTGCGTCGGCGCGCGGGGGTGGCGAACGGCCGGGCTGACCTGTGTAAGGGCGCGTGGGCCGACGCCTGCGTAGAATAGATAAAATGGCCGCACGAAGGCGTCTGCATTCGTCATGCCGCGAATGGCGAGCCGGTCGCCCCCTTCCATCGAGGAGCACGATCACGATGTCCAAACCATTTGTTCTCAACCCCCACCCCCCCGAACTCGAGCCTTTCCTTTACGCGTTCGTCGGCGAGGACCCCCGCGGAAGCCAGGTTACGGTTCTCTCGGCACTTGCGCGATTGAACCTCGACCCGTGGGCGGAGGCGGCAGAGCTCGCCGCGCTTGGCCGGGAGGCGGCGGCGACCCGTTTCGGTGCGCTGCTGTCGCGCGTGCGCGACGTGCCGGCGCTCGGACAGACGCATGGCCCGGTGGGCCGGGAACTGGCCCGTCTTCTTCCCGACCGCTCGGCGCGTCCCGGCAGGGCCGGTCCTGCGTCGGCAAAGGGGGCTCCGCTTGCGCCGGGTTTGGTCTGGGCGATTGTTGCCGTGCTTCTTCTCGCGGCGCAGATGATCTTCGGCGGCGCGTCGGGGACAGGCGAATGAAGCCCGAAATACCGGCCCCAACAGTCGGAGAGTTTGCGCCGGAGGAGTCCGCTACCCTCTGGGATCTCGAGGAGCGGTTCTGGACCGGCGGTGCGGACAGCGCGCGCCGGATGACAGCGCGGGGCGCGGTCTTCGTCTTTCCCTATCCTGCCGGCATCCTTCAGGGCGATGCGATCTGGCGCGAGAAGGACGTCGCCCAGCGGTGGCGCTCCGTCGAGATGAGCGAGCGCTACCTCACGAGCGAGGGCGAGATTGCCGCTCTCGCCTATCGCGTGTCCGCCGAGCGGGCGGGCGAGCCCATCCACGAGGCGGTCTGCACCTCGACCTATCTGAGGGAAGACGGCACGTGGCTACGCCTGACCCACCAGCAGACGCCGGCACGATAGGCCGGGAGGCGCCGCGGCCGGCACGGGGGGCCCCTATCGCAGCGGAGCGCCCCGCGCTGCCTGGGCTCGGCTCGATCCTCCCACCCGGCCGACGGCTTCGCCCGAAGATCGCCCGCCTGGTTTCTGCGAGGCCGGGTGATCGGCGACACTGGGACGGTCTCAGCCACTGAGGCCGATATCGCCGACCCCGCCGAGAAGCCCGAAGCCGCGCAGCAGCCAGAGGATGACCACGATCACCACCGCCACGTTCAGGATCTGCTTTATCCTGCGGTCCATCGGGACATAGGTATTGATCGCCCACAGCAAGACGCCGACGACGACAAGGGTGACGACCAGATTGATGAGAGACATTGAGTTGGATTCCCTGTGAGTGGGTCATGCTGGGCCGATGGCGGCCCGGCGACGTGAGTCGGCGGCTCAGATCTATGCCCGGGCGCCGCAACGCGGATCAGACGCTGGCAAAGCCGCGCAGCAGCAGTGCGCCGCCGGCCACGACGCCAATTACACCGCCGATCAGGTACCACATGGTGTTGCCGGTGAAGCGGCCGGTCAGGGCCTCGGACACCTGGTCGACGGGCGCGTTCGAGGCCCGCCAGGCGAAGAAGAGCAACGCGATACCGACCGCCGCGGCGACGACGCCGATGATGTTCGAAAGTGACATGATGTGGACCCCGTCGATTTCGCCGGCCGATGCCGCCCGGCCCTGGCCGGCGTCGCGCCGCCGGTCTGGGGCGCGGCACGCCGGACCTGAGCCATGAGCCTCGCAGAACCGGGGGCGGCTGCACTTACCTGGATCAGCCTCGCCAGGAGCCGACGCCCCCGTGAGGAAACGCGAGGACGGCTAACCTCGATCAGTGCCGCCCGACCCACGCTGCGGCAAAGTGAGGCTGCCAGGCGCCCGTCCCAAGCCCACGATGGCAGGACCGCGTCAGAGCCCGACATGCCCTTCGTGCGGGGTGCGCAAGCGTCGCGTCTTTCGGGTTTCGATCAGGGAATGCGCCGATGTTGGACGACCAGATCGCGATCGCCGATACCCTGGCATCCCTCAAGGCTGCCTGCGACGCGGCGCCGGAAGGGGCCTGGAAACACGCCGCGCTCCAGTATTATCAGGCCGCGGAAAGGGCCCATGTCGCCCGCAACACGTCGCTCACGATCATCGAGATCGAAGCGGCGGCTGCGGCGCTTGGCAACCTCGCATCACTGCCCCAGCTTCGGCGGGACCAACCCGGAGGAGACAAGCGTGCGCCTATTTCAGCAGCGGCCCGCTGTGATCGAGATATTCCGGATCGAACCCCGCCAAGTCCGCCAGTCGGTCGAGGTCGCGGAATGTGACATGGCCGTCGCGGACGGTCACCAGCCCCGCCTCGCGCAACTGCCGCAGAACGCGGTTGACATGAACGGCGCTCAGCCCGAGCGCATCGGCCATATGATACTGCGTGAGCGGGCAGTCGTACCCGTCCCTGCTGCCCATGCCCACAAGGGCCAGCCGCGACCCCAGTTCCAGCAGGAAATGCGCCATGCGGGCGTCCGCGTCGCGCCGCCCGATGCTGACGAGATGCTCGACCACCATCGCCTCGTCCCGTGACGCTGCCCAGAAGATGGCCGTCGCCAGGCGAGGCGTCTCGGCAAGCGCTTCGAGAAGGTCGCTCGCCATCACTTCGGCAGCCTCGATGTCCCCGACGGGCTCGAAGCTGTGGTCCGACGTGCGCAGGAGAACGCTGCGCAACCCGAGAAAATCTCCGGGGATCTGAAAATCGACGATCTGGCGCGTCCCGTCGGCCTGGATCTTGTACGAGCAGACCCACCCTGCCGAGAGGATGAAGGCCGCCTGCCCGGACTGCCCCTGATGCACCATGTCCCGCCCGGCGGCGAAGGTCCGGCGGCGCTGGTGCAGCCGCTCGAGCACGGCAAGCTCGACCTCCGACAGGGCGACGAAGGTCGAGAGCTTGCGGGTGAGCGGGCTGTTCGCTGCGATGGTCATGCGCCCCCTCGCGCTGCTGGCAATCCCGATGGGGAAACTGCCGGATTTTTCTCGCACGGCGGCTGCTTCAGATCAGTCCACGGTACCAGATTTCCTGCGACAAAGGGTAGATCATCCCGGCGCGCCACACCCGTGCACGCCAGTTCGGAGCGAGGAATGCCCACGATGCCCGACCAGACAGATCATGCCGGCATGGCGGCCCTCTCGATCTGCGAGGCGCTGCTGCTTGCCATGAACGATCACAAGCTGCTGCCCGAGAGCGAGATCATGGGGGTTCTCCGCGATGCCGCGGCGACCCACGAGAGTGCCACAGGCACCGAGGCCGAAACAGAATCGCACCGGACCGTGGCAACGATCATCAACCGAATCATCGCTGGCGGCAACTCCGTTCGCAGACCGCCGGAATGACAGGCTCGACCAGAGAGGAGACGACGCACACCATGACATGCGCGACCAGACCAGCTGACACCCCGGCCGCCGGTCGGCCCGACAATCAGGACATGCCGGCCGACGCGAGAACCCATGTCGCCACGCCGCAATCCGGTGCACAGGCCCGGCAGCCCGCTGCGGACAACGACGAGTCCGGGCAGGCACAGACACGCCGGGGCGAGACGCCCGCGTCCTGCGCCGACCCGGCCGCCGGCGGGCAAGGCCCTCAGGGCGACACCGCGTTGCGGCCCTCTGACTGGACCCGGACACTGGCAGCCTACCGCCAGCACATCCCCTCCCGTAGCGTCTTCGAGCTGACTGTCACGCTGGTGCCCTTCGTCGCGATCTGGGCGGTGGCGTGGTGGCTGGTCTCTATCAGTACGCTGTTGGCCATGGCCCTGGCGGCGGCGAACGCGGCCTTCCTCGTCCGCCTGTTCATGATCCAGCACGATTGCGGGCACGGCTCGCTGTTCCGCGACCGGCGCCTGTGCGACTGGATCGGGCGCGGGCTCGGCGTGCTCACGCTGACGCCCTATGCGGTCTGGCGCAGGACCCACGCGATGCACCATGCCACGACCGGCAATCTCGACCGGCGGGGCGTGGGCGACATCCCCACCCTGACGGTCCGGGAATACCGCGAAAAGGGGTGGCTTGGCCGGGCGCTTTACCGCCTCGTGCGCAATCCCGTCTTCCTGTTCGGCGTGGTGCCGTTCTACACGTTCTTCCTTCAGAACCGGCTGCCCGTCCACCTGATGCGCGCGGGCTGGCGCTACTGGCTGAGCGCGATGGGCACGAATGCCGCCATCGGCCTTGTGCTCGCGGCGATCGTCTGGCTGGGCGGTTGGGATGTCCTGCTGTTCGTGTTCCTGCCCACGATGCTGCTGGCCGCGATTTCCGGCATGTGGTTCTTCTACGTCCAGCACCAGTTCGAGGAAACCAGCTGGGAGCACGAGGACGACTGGAATATCCAGGAGGCGGCCCTGCACGGCAGCTCGCATTACGCCCTGCCCGGCATCCTGCGCTGGATCACCGGCAATATCGGCGTCCACCACGTGCACCACCTCGCCAGTCGGATCCCCTTCTACCGTCTTGGCGAGGTCGTCAGGGACCACGATCTGCTGGCGCGCTCCAAGCGCATCACGCTGATGGAAAGCTTTCGCTGCGCGCGGCTGCACCTGTGGGACGAGCAGCGCGGCAGGCTCCTGTCCTTTTCCGAGGCCCGGACACGTGCCTCATGAGCCTTGTAGATTTCGCCAATGGACGACCGTACGGGACCCCGTGTCACGCGGCACCGTCGCTGCACTTCAAAGCCACACTTGGATAGCGTCGACCGTTATTCTGGCCATCGGATCATCGCCAGGCGCCATTGGTCGGAGCCAGGTTGCGAGCCCGTCCTAAAAGGGGAAGAAAACGGGAATGGAAAGCAACGCCGACGTGCCGACGATCACATTCATGGGCAGCCCGATCCTGATGAAATCAGTGAACCTGTAGTTCCCCGCACCATAGACCAGCGTATTGGTCTGATAGCCGATCGGTGTCGCAAAGCTCGCGCTTCCGGCAAACATCACCGCCACCACGAAGGGACGAGGATCGACCCCGAGCTTTACGGCAAGGCCGATGGCGAGCGGCGTCACCACGACCGCCACCGCATTGTTGGTGACCGCCTCGGTAAGCATCGAGGCCAGCAGATAGACCGCCGCAAGGGCCACAAGAGGTGGCAACCCCTCCAGTGCCGGCGATATCGCCTCGACGACAAGGGCGACGGCCCCCGAATGTTGCAAGCCCGTGCCCACGATCAGCATCGAGAAGATGAGTACCAGGACGCCGGCGTCGATCGAGGCCCACGCTTCGTCATTGTCTATGCACCGCAGCACGAGAATCGCGGCGACGGCGATGAGGGCGAGAACGCTGATCTCGGCCACGCCGAGCGCGGCGAGCGCGACAACTGCGACAAGGGCAAGCAGGGCGAGCGGCGCCTTGCGTCGACGGAAGGCACGCCCGCCTGCCTGCGTGATCGCTACGAGATCTCCTGCCTCGGTCATGTGCGAAAATCCTTCGGCTGTCCCTTCCAGCAAAAGCTTGTCGGCGGGCCGCAGGAGTGCGGTCGACAGGTCCGGGCCAAGGCTTTTGCCGTGGCGATGCGCCCCGAGCACACGCATGCCGTGGCGACGCCCGATGGCGAACTGCGCAATGCGCATGCCACGGCTTCGGCGCGACGGTGTCACGATGGCTTCGGCGACGACAAGGTTGGAAGTGTCCTCGACCTCTGGCCCCTGGCGCAATCCGACATGCAAAGCGGTGCGATTTCGCAGAGTAAGGAGCTCCGACGTGGTCACGGCGGCGATGATCCTGTCGCCTTTCTTCAGAACATGCTCGTCCAAGCCATCCCGTTTGACATTCGACCGGCCGCGAATGCTGATGATCTTCACCCCTTGCCGGTTCAGATCACCGATCCGACCAATGGGCATCCCCAGACCTTCGTAGCCGTCCTGCGGACGCAACTCCGTCAGGAAGGTTGCCTCTTCTTCATCTCCGGGATCGGCTTGATCCTTGCGGTCCGGCAAGAGGAACGGGCCGAGAACCGAAAGAGCAACCCCGCCTGTGGCCGCGACAATCAGGCCGACCGGCGTGATTTCGAAGATCGAGAACGGCACCATTCCGGTTTCACGTGCCACACCATCCACAAGCAGGTTGGTTGACGTGCCGAGCAAGGTGCATGTCCCGCCCAGGACCGCTGTGTAGGAGAGTGGTATCAGCAGGCGCGTAGCTGCAAGGTCGAGACTTTGTGCCAAGCGGATCGCCACCGGTATGAGGACGAGCACAACGGGCGTGTTGTTCATCAGGGCCGACGCCACAAGCGTTGCCAGCAGGAACACGGCGGTTCCCGCGACCGGCCGATGGCTCGCGCCGGCCACCACGCGGTTCGCGATCGCATCTAGAAGGCCGGTCCGGACCAACGCACCGCTGATGATGAACATGGCCGCAATCGTGATCGGCGCCGGATTCGAGAACGCCGCCAGAACCTTCTCAGTGGGCACAAGGCCGAAGATTATGAAAAGCGCAGCCATTCCCGCGGCCGTAACGTCCGGGGCAAAGCGTTCATGCACGAAACCCACCAACAGGATCAGCAGTAGAACTAGCGCAAGATAGGGTTGGTACCCGGTCACAAAATCAGTCAACATATTATCCTTGACCAGATGCCACGGTCCTCGTGTTCTGCCCTGTGCCGGGACCCCATAGCGTCTTCCGCATGGCAGCACTGTCGGCCGGTTTGCTCGCTGCCATCGTTTCACCTCTTCTTGGTTTTGGTTGCCAATAGAGTCAGAGAGTCAATGACGCCGGCAGAAGGCTCCCGGATTTGGCACGGTCGGGACGCACGCTTGGAAAGCACGATTCCCCGTCAGCTCACGGGCGGTCTTGCTGCTGCCGCCCGTATATCGAACTTGCGCGCACATGCCAAAGATTGTTCGCTTTCATGATCGTCTTGTCACCCGACACAGACCGAGGAGTAGCCGCCACGGCCTCGATCTGCCGGGGGGTCCCGCTCGTGATGAATGGCCAGGCCTGTTCCCGGTGGACGGAGCCCGGTCAGATCAACCGAGAGGCTGATGCAGGTAAGTGCCCGCTTTCTGCAATCGACGCAGACTGGATATAAGAGATCGCGGAGGTCGCCGACCGGCAGTGCCCCGGGAATTGGTTCATGGCCGCCGGGGATAGGGTCCGAAGGCGTTGAGTGAACACCCTGTCCCGAGAGCGGGGCCCAATTATTGATGGCGTTTGCCAATCACGGTCGGGAAAGACATCTTGAATCCATGATCGACAATCCCGAAAGTCTGCCCCGCGAAGCGGCCGACAGATTTACAAAGCCCTTTGCGCGTTTCCTGAAGATTGAAGCGGCATCTGGCGGTCTTCTTTTGCTGGCCGTTCTGGTGGCGATGGCCCTGGCCAACTCGCCCTGGCGAGGCGCATATCTGGCGCTGTGGGAGACACCGGTCGGCCTGAGCTTCGGTGCGCTCGACTTTACCCGGTCGTTGCGCCACTGGATCAACGACGGCCTCATGACGCTGTTTTTCTTCGTGATCTCGCTCGAGCTCAAGCGCGCGCTCGTCCTCGGTGAGTTGCGACATCCGCGAATGGCCGCGCTTCCCTTCGCTGCGGCCCTCGGCGGTATGGCCGTTCCGGTCGCGCTGTATCTGGCCTTGATGGTCGGGGAGCCGGGCATGCATGGCTGGGGCACGGTGATGGCGACCGATACCGCGTTCGTCATCGCATGTCTTGCCATCTTCGGAACCCGGATCCCGTCCAGCCTGCGGCTGTTCCTCCTCTCGTTGGCGATCTTCGACGACGTCGGGGCCGTTCTCGTCGTCGCCTTCAGCTACGGGGAAGCGATGAACTGGTCCGCGCTCGGCCTCGGGGCGCTGGGACTTGCGGGTGTCGCGGGCGCCGCGAAGCTCGGGGTGCGGCGCATCCCGGTTTATTTCCTGATGGGAGGCGCGATCTGGCTGTGCTTCGACGCCTCCGGCATCCACGCGACCATCGCCGGCGTCGTTCTCGGGCTCATGACGCCGACCCGCGTCTGGGTCAGCGACACACGTCTACGCTCCATTCTCGGGGGGGTTCTCGCCTATCCAGCCGGCGACCATTGGAGCGGCGACACCGAAGATCGCGAGGACCTGCGCCGCGCCGGCAGGGCCGTGACGGAATCGCTCTCTCCCGTTGAACGGCTCGAGATGATGCTGCACCCTTGGGTGGGCTTTGTCATCATGCCGCTCTTTGCGCTGGCCAATGCCGGGATCACGATCGGGGGCGCGGATTTCGCACAGCCGGTTTCGCTGGCGATCGTCGTCGGTCTGGTGCTCGGAAAACCGGTCGGGGTGTTCGTGTTCAGCTGGCTCGCGGTTCAGTCCGGCCTGGCTACCCGCGGGTCCGGCCTGTCATGGCCCTTCGTCGCCGCCGGGGCGTTCCTCACAGGCATCGGCTTTACCATGTCGCTGTTCATCGCGGGCCTCGCGTTCGCGCAACCGGTCCTGGATGCGGCAAAGCTGGGCATTCTCGGCGGATCCGCGCTTTCCGCGATCCTTGGAAGCTTGCTGCTGACCTGGCTCACATTGCGACCGCGATGACGGCACCGCGCAGCGAGACGCGCACGTCGCCTCTGGTTTCGATCCCGGACAAAGCGCGCCTCACACAACGCCTATCTCTCGGACACACCACCTGTCGGTCATCCGGCGTCAGCTTGCGGCACGGGGGCATCGAGCCCGGCACGACGAGACCGCGCCGGAGGCTGATGCAGGTAAGTGCCCGCTTTGCGCAATCGGCGTAGTGCGGGTGGCAGGGCCCGCGGAGGTCGCCGCGCGCGTCTCGGCACAAGGAGAAAGCGACATGGCGACGCCCAGGCTCAGCTCGCTCACGCGCTTTGCGACGGCCCTGTCCGCGTCGTTCGCGCCGCAGGCCTGCAGCGCCGTGGACGGGCTTGAGGAAGACGTGTCCGCTGGTGCGGATGCCGTGTCCGGCTCGGCCACCGAGAACAAGGAATATTGTGAATGAATATCGACCAATTCAAAGCACCGGACAACCGGATGAACGGCGCAACGATGCGCGATTTCGGCAACCTGAATGACGGGCAAGTGGACCAGGCAGGACCCGACCTTTCCACGCGCAAGATCAACCACGACCTGCGCAATATCCTGACATGTGCGCAGCTTCTGTCGGATCGGCTGGCGCAGGTTGATGACCCGACAGTGCGGCGGCTGGCACCGAAGCTGACCGCGTCGCTGGACCGGTCCATCGCGCTCTGCACGACATCGCGGAATGATGACACGGCGGTGAAGGGACGCCCGCACCGGCAGCGGTTCGCCCTTGCGCCGCTGGTGAACGAGGTCGCGAACACGCTCGGTCTCGACCGCGCGGAGATAAGCTGGATCAATAACGTCGCGACCGCCGTCGAGATCGACGCCGATCCGGACGATCTGTTCCGCACGCTCCTGAATCTGTGCGGAAACGCCATTCTGGCACTGGAGGGGCCGGACTTTCGATACAAGGAGATCCGTGTCGATGCCCGGCGCAGTGGGTCCGGCTGCACCATCGACGTGCGCGACACAGGCCTTGGCGTGCCGGAGGATGCGCTGAAGCATCTGTTCCTGTCGTCCCAGGGGTCCACCCGTCCGGACGGCTCCGGCTCCGGCCTCGGACNTGCGCTGAAGCATCTGTTCCTGTCGTCCCAGGGGTCCACCCGTCCGGACGGCTCCGGCTCCGGCCTCGGACTTGCGATCGCGGCCGATCTGGTCCGCGCCCATGGCGGTGACATCTGTCTCGTCCACGGCCTCGCCGAAGGCGCGTGCTTCCGCGTCACGATCCCCGACAGCCTCGCAGAGCCCGAGGCGGATGCGATGAGCGAAACGCGCACCGCGGTAGGGGCGAGATGACGGAGCGCGCGTGACGGGCACGGGTCTGAGGCCAGGTCCCGCGCCGCCCACCAGAGCCCGCCGGACCGAGAGCCAGTTCCCGCGTTTCCAGGTCAGCGGATGACCGACATCACCGGAATGGGCGTCCGGCGCGGCCGCGCCCGGCTGCACCACGTGGCGCATATCGACGCGCTGGTCGCGGACCTGCCGGTGCGCAGTTTTGTCGCCGCGGGCCAGCGCATCATCGCCGCCATGGCGCTGCCCCGCGGGCGCGTCGTCGAGGACCAGCTCGCCCGAGCGGGCGGCCAGCGCCTCCGGAACCGGAAAAGGTCAACTCCATGACGCAGAAAACGAAACTTGTGAACCTCGCGCTTCAGGGCGGCGGCGCGCATGGCGCCTTCACCTGGGGTGTTCTCGACCGCCTCCTAGAGGATGGACGCCTGCGCATCGCCGGGATCTCGGGCACGTCTGCGGGGGCGATGAACGCGGTGGCGCTGGCCGACGGCTTCACCCGTGAGGGCCCCGAGGGCGCACGCGCGGCGCTCGATCGCTTCTGGCGCGCAATGAGCGACGGCGCGAAGCACAGTCCCCTGAAACGCACACCCTATGACGTGCTGACGGGCAATTGGGGTCTGCAGAACAACCCCATGTACCACGCCATGGACGCGCTGTCGCGGATCGCCTCGCCCTATCAACTCAATCCGATGAACAGCAATCCGCTGCGCGACCTGGTCGAGAAGAGCATTGATTTCGAAACCGTGCGCAAATGCACCGCCTTCAAGCTCTACATCTCGGCCACCAATGTGGAAACCGGCAAGGTCAAAGTCTTCCCGCGCGAGGGGCTCACCGCCGACATGGTGATGGCCTCGGCCTGTCTGCCGCATCTCTACCAGGCGGTCGAGATCGACGGCATCCCCTACTGGGACGGCGGATACATGGGCAACCCGTCGCTGTTTCCGTTCCATGGCGAGACCGGCACCGACGACATCGTCGTGATCCAGGTCAACCCGATCGAGCGCAAGGGCGCGCCCAAGACCCCGATGGACATCCAGAACCGCATGAACGAGATCAGCTTCAACGGCAGTCTGCTCAAGGAGTTGCGCGCGATAGACTTCGTCGACCGGCTGATCCGCCAGGGCAAGCTCTCGGCCGACGATTACCGTCAGGTGCGCGTGCATGTCGTCGAGAACCAGGCGGAGCTCAAGCCGCTCGGTGCCTCCTCGAAAATGAACGTGGAATGGGACTTCCTGAGCATGCTGCGCGACATGGGCCGCGAGACCGCCACGCACTGGCTTGACGCGAGTTTCACCGATATCGGTGAACGCTCGACAGTAGATCTGCGCGCGATGTTCGAGGGGATCGGGGCCCGGCACCAGGGATAGCGGCAGAAAGAAATGGTGGTCACAGTTGACGAAGGGTGCTGTTTCGCCGCCCTCGAACGCTGCATGCGCCAAGACGCACTTCGCGCCGTCCTCCGGTCTCTGGGTTGCCATGGCGCACCTCTCTCAGCCGATCTTCGCACCCCAGAACGAGGTCTGATCAGCGGCGAAGTAGCCATCCGCGGCGCGGAAGTTGCCCTGCAACTCGACGGTGTCGCCGGCGGTGAGCGCGACCATGGTCTGCAGCCAGAGGGCCGTCGCCTCCGAGACATGCGCGCCGCTGATCTCGCCGCGTGAGCCGCGGATCTCGGTCGTGCCATTCAGGACGAGCCGGCCGCTCATCCGCGCCGACGTGCTGGCGTTGACCTTATAGAGCAGCGTCGCGCCTAAGAGGTAGGTGCCGTCGACGGGGGCGACGAAGTGGTTGTTGGCGGCGTCGAAGGCGCCCTGATCGTTGGTGTCGGTGTTGTTGAGGCCGATCTTCGTCCAGGTCCCGATCCCGACGTAGTTGTCGTAGTTCGTCCAGGCCTTGAAGCGCGGCAGCCGGGGCTGGTCGACGATGCCGGTGGCGTTGTCGACGCTGAGCCCGTCGAAGAAGGTGCTGCCGTCGGCAGAGACCGCGAGGCGAAAGCGGTCGGAGCCGAACAGCCCCACCAGCGCCTTGGTCACGAAGCCGGTCTGCAGCGTGAGGCCGAGATCGTCGCCCGCAGCCTCCTTGTTCATGGTGTAGAACAGATCGCCAGTGCCGCCCTCGGCGACGGTCTTCGCCGTCCAGAGTGCGGCGTTAAGCTTGGCCGAGAATGGGTTCGACGCATCCGCCGTGGTGCCGAGCCCCAGCAGCGCAAGATTCTGCAGCACTTCCGGGGTGGCCCCGATCCAGCCTGCGCCATCGTAGACCAGCAGCAGGCCCTCGTCCTCGACCCACGCCCGCCAGCCGGTCCGGGGTGGCAGGCGAAGCCAGGCCCCATCCGTGAACAGCGCCACGTTCAGGTCCCAGCCCGCCCAGTCGCCCGTCGCGCCCGAGCCGACGATGTAGCGGTCTCCGTCGGCCGAGCTGCCGGGCGGCGAGGTCAGGTCGCGGTCGAGAACCGAGAGCTGCACGAGCCCGTCGAGAAGCCGCAGCGCCTCGTTGTGGGTGACGTGCTTCTGGGCCTGCGCCGCGAGGATGTAGGGCAGCAGGAGATGGGTTGTGGCGTCGGACATGGGCGGTCTCCAGAACGAAGAACGCCGCCTGCATGGCAGACGGCGGATGAGGGCGCGGCGATGGGCGGTGACGAGCTACTCGCGTTCGGGCGTCTCTGCCGGAATGGCCGAGAGAATCGAGTCGGGCTTCGGCGCGTCCCACTTCGCGGTCATCGCGGCCCAGCGATCGATTTCCGCTCGGAATGCCGGATCGTCGATCCGCAGATGGAAGGTGTAGAGCCGGTCCACGATCTCACGCATCAGCGCACGCATCTCTTCGTCATTGATCCGCGAGACCTCGGACCAGGGAATGCGTCTGCCCGCAGCGTCCTCGACGATGACGTCGGTGCCATCACCCGTGTGTGACACGGGCGTGAGGCCGGCATGCAGGGTCTCGAGCTGCGTGTTTCGCACGCTGGCCACGGCCATCACTCTGGCAAGCTTGGCGGCAATCCGGTCTTCGTCCTCGGGGCGCATGTCTCGAGCTTACGCCGCAGAGCGCGCGGCCGGCCAGAACTCATTGCGCGGCCTCAGAAGCTCAGCGTGACGGTTTTCGGCGCGCCCCGCCCGACAAGGGCGGAGATCTGGGAGATGCGGACGGTGAGGCTGTCGCCCGGACCGAGCGGCGCGCCCCAGTCGGCAATTTGCTGGGCGGTGGTGTAGAGCGCGCTGGTCGTGGTCGTGCTCAGCACCCGCTTCACAGCAGGGCCGTCGAGGATCCCCACCTCGTAGGCCTCCAGTTCCTCTGCCAGCGGCACCTCGAGCCCGCCCCAACTGTCGGCCGCCAGCGCGCGGGACCGGCGTGTCCAGCGGATCGTCAGATCGCCGGGCGTCCGCGGCCTGCGCCACGGCTGCTCGACATGGGCCACGGAGAACGGCCGCAGCCCCACGCCCTCAGGCGTGAAGGTCTGCCCCACATAGGTCTCGTCGCTGACCGGGCGGCTGGCCGGGCCGATGCGCCAGTTCCACGGGATGCCGAGATCGGCTTCGGCGATGGGCAGTGAGGCGAGGCTCTCATCCAGCACGACGACCCGCGCGCCCGCGGGCGCCGGGTTTCCCATCGCGCCCTCGGTTGTGAATCGGCATGCAAAAGTGACCCACCTGGGTGGGTTATGATCATCTAAAACTGACCCACCTGCCACGTTAGCATCCGTGCGTTCATGCAC
>NZ_JBAPKY010000054.1:0-21220 GCF_037083785.1 Roseovarius sp. D22-M7 | reverse complement strand
CAACCCCGCAATTTCGTGCTTGCGCGCTTCTCGGACGCCAGACGGTGCCGCGCGCTACTCGACCACCTCGCGCGGCGTCCGAGAAACCTACAGCATTCCGCCAGTTGGGCGCGCCCTCGAATCGGAGGACAAAAGCTCGTCGGTCAACCTGCGTCGCCTCCGCGGCTCGCCGTGCTATCATGGCACACCAACGTCGGGTTGGTGTCGTGGCTTGGGCGTGGCGGATGGGAGGAACCGACATGTCCAGTGCCCACCTGCCTGCCATTCGCGCCTGCCGGCCTGCTTGGAACAAGGGGCGCGTGGTCGGCCAGAAACGACCGCTGATGCCGAAACACGTCTGGGCCATTCGCGTGCGCCTCGAGATCGCTGAGAACCACCGCGACCTCGCCCTGTTCAACCTCGCCATCGACAGCAAACTTCGCGGCTGTGACCTGGTGAAATTGAAGGTGGCGGATGTCTATGCGGCGGGCCAGGTCAAGGAGCGGGCCTCAATCGTCCAGAGCAAGACACTGCGCCCGGTCCGGTTCGAGATCACCGAAGGCACGCGCAGGTCGCTCGCGCGCTGGATGGAGGAGCCGTTGATGGTCGGCTCGGAACACCTCTGGCCGGGCCGCTTCCATGAACGCCTTCACATCTCGACCCGCCAATACGCCCGGCTCGTCCGGGACTGGGTAAGCTCCATCGGGCTGGACCCGACGTCATACGGCACGCATTCCATGCGCCGGACAAAGGTTGCACAGATCTATCGGAAGACTGGCAATCTGAGGGCTGTGCAACTCCTGCTTGGGCACACCAAGATGGACAGCACCGTCCGTTACCTGGGCGTCGAACTGGAGGACGCGCTGGCGATCTCCGAGAGCGTCGAGATCTGAAGGTGACGGGCCGCCTTCACAGGCGGCCCTTTGCGGACTCTCACCAACTGGTGCGACGGTGCATCGCAGCGTCACCGAACCGGTCATTCGTGCATCGCGCAGCATTTCTGAAAGACGGGTGTCGGAGCGTGGGACGAAGCCGCCATTCACTGGAGAGCGGCTGCTCTGCTCTCTGCGAGCTGACGCTCTGGCGCCACGACTACAACGCCGTCAGACCCCTCTCGTCTTTGGGAAACAATACCCCGCTCAAAGCGCGCCGGACGCTTGAGCAATTTAAGGGCTCCGCGCCCGGTGCCCTTGAAGGCGTTGTGGAGCTCGAATTTCTTCGTCGTATCCGGGGCGCTCTTGGCGATGATCAGTTGTTCATCGCCATGCGCCTTGAGCGATTCGACCGTCTGGTCACGCAGGTCTTCATCGAGACACAGCAACGCACCCTTATCATTCACTTCGATCCGGTAGACGGCATTGCGCGTGCCCACGCCGGCGCCTCTGGATCATCGGGGCGGGGGCCGCGAATTGGTCACGTCGTAGATCCGCTTGCATATCTCTTGGCCTGACGGCATCTGTGAGTGCGGTGTCGCAGGGGCGATCTGAACTGTTGAGCGGGAGGAAGAGGACCGATGCAGGATCTCTCGTCATTGTCCGGTGACCGTGAGGTTGAGGACTGGCTTGCGCAAGGTGAACCGCATGCGATGGCGCATGCCTTGAATCGCGCATCTTCCGAATTGCGAACCGAGGCGATGGAGGCCTTAGCTGACGACAAGGCGGTTCGAGTGTTCGGCCTGCTCGAGCCCGGCAATCAGGCCGACATCCTTCAAACGGTCGAGATGGCCACGCGACAACGCCTGCTTGAGGAGATGGAGCCGGACGACCGCGCGAGGATGTTGAGTCGGCTTCCGGGCGAGACCTCGGAAACGCTGTTGCGTGAGCTTACGCCCGGCGAACGCACGATGACACGCACCGTTTTAGGGTATCCGGAGCACTCGGCCGGGCGCATCATGAGCCCGGAATTCGTGCGCCTGACGCCTCGGATGACTATGGCGGCGGCGCTGGACGAAATCCGCGCCGGCCAGACACGCGCCGAAACCGTGTTCGTGATGCCGGTGGCCGACGACGACATGCATCTGCTGGGCACGGTCGACCTGTCACAGATCGTTCTGGCCGATCCCGAAATGCGCATCGCCGACCTCGTTACGCAGGACGTGCCTGCGGTTTCGGTGACCGACGATCAGGAACTCGTCGCGCGATTGATGAAGGCGGCGGACCTCATGATCGTGCCGGTCGTCGAGGAGACCAACCGTCTTGTCGGCATCATCACGTTCGACGACGCGATGGAGGTGCTTGAATTCGAGGAGGGTGAGGATTTCGCCCGGACCGGCGCGGCCGAACCGGTAGATGGCTCCTATCTGTCTGTGTCCGTCATGCGTCTCGTGCGGGCCCGGATCGTCTGGCTTTCGCTGCTCGCAGTCGCCGGCACCCTGACCGTCAATGTGCTGAACACCTTCGAGGATACGTTGGAAAACGTGGTCACGCTGGCATTGTTCATCCCGCTGCTGATCGGCATTGGCGGAAATGCCGGTGCCCAATCCGCGACGACAATCGTGCGCGCCTTGGCGATCAGCGACGTCGCACCGAAAGACGCCCTTCGCGTCGCGTGGCGCGAGGCGCGGACAGGGTTCGTCATGGGGCTGATGCTCGCGGTCCTCGCCTTCGTCATTCTCTCGCTCATTTTTGATCAGCCCATCGCGCTTGTCGTCGCGTTGACGCTGATCTTCATTTGCACATTCGCCGCGTTGATAGGGTCGCTCATGCCATTGACTGCGCGCGTTTTCTCGATTGACCCGGCCGTGTTCAGTGCGCCTTTTGTCACGACAATTGTCGATACATCCGGCCTCGTGATCTACTTCCTCGTCGCACGTCTGGTGCTCGGGGTCTGAACTCGCCTCTGCTTCGCCATTGATCGCGGTTGCGCAGACTGCACGCGAATGGGCCGTGCGCAACGGGCCGTACCGAAGATCAGGGACGGTGCGCGGTCAGCATGGCGCTATTCTCTGGCCCGCCAATCAGAAATAACGCGCCCGTATCATCGATGTCGAAACGCCGCACCTGGTCCAGTGCATCCAGCACGCTGCGTTCTTGCGTCATCAGCGGGTCTGGGCAAGCCATCATCGTCGCGCCCATCTGCCCGAGGGTCAGGCCCTCTCCGGTCAGATCATAGCCTCCCATGAAACGGTTGCAACCTGAGCTTCCCGACACTCGGCCGTCCTCACCGAAATCGATGGTGACGGTCGTGCTGTCGATGACCTTCATGCCTGCCACCTCTTCGATCTGCCACGCGACGCCGGTCAGAAGACTGGCCGGATCGCCGCCGCAGCCACGCAAGCTGCGGTCGTCCAGCCTAAGCGTAGCGCTGTGCGGATGGGGCATGCCGGTAGCGTTGTCGCGGCAAAGCTGTTCCTTCAGGGTCAGGCTCGTGTTGATCCCCGGCATATCGAAAAGATAGGTCCCGGGTGTGACCCGGATGTCGGGGCGCGGTGCCGTACGCGTCAAGGACCCGTAATCGGCCACCACATCAACCTGCGTCTCCCGGATGTCGACATTCCAACCCGGCTCGTTTCCAGACGCGCGGTATGGCTCGGCGCTGTCATCGATCGGGGTGCACTCGGGCAATTCGTCCCCGGCGACGGTGACCATGGCCAACTTCCCCTTGGACCAGAATTCGGTGCTGTCATCGTCTTCGTTCACGTACCGCGCACCAGACGCCGCGATGACCTCGACCATCCTGTAATCTTTTCCTTGCACCCGCAGGACAGCGTGATTGTCCTCGATGCCGAACTGAACCTCGGTTCCACCGCAATCCAATCGGCTGTCGAAGGACAGCGGTGTAAAACTTTCGAGACGCAGATCGCCCAGATCGACGGCGTCCGCTCCGGCGTCGAACCCGACATCCTCGACGAGCCACCAGGGCTGGTCCTTGACGCGAATGACCGCGCTCACCGTACCCGACAGATCCCTCGGCACTTCGAGAGAGAAGGGCAACGGCACCTGCCGGCCTTCAGTCTTGTACCGTTTGAGGTCGAATTCGGTACCGAATGCGCCTTGGGCAACGATCGACACCTCGGCATCTGGCGGTAATGCGATCCTTGGAAGGTAAATGAGTTGCCCGGAAATTTGCCGACTGTGCTGTTGCGCATGAGATGCCGTCGCCACTCCGACGGTCAGCGCGAAGGAAAGCAAAAAAAGACGCATCAGTATTCTCCGAAGTGATCATGCAATACCCGCAATCTTTTTTCCAATTACGGAGATGTCAAGACTACCGCGCACTGCAACTGTCAAGAGCGCAGAGAAATGTCTGTCTGCGACGCAACGGGTCATTGTCACGTTCCAATGGACAAACACGACCGCGTCGCGGCAGTGTGCGGCATTGGAATAGTTTGCAATTCGGTATATTCGGCCTCCTCGAGATTGGGTTTGGAGGAGACGATTTCATCATGATAGCCGCACGTTGCCCGAGAGTCTTTTCGCATTTTTTGACAATCTTCATGGACGATGACCTCCGCAGATGACTGTTCTGCCCTCGATTAGACGCGGGCTACTTGGCCCGGTTTCCGCCGTGGGACTGCTTGTGGCCGTGATCTTTTTCGGCCTTTCGGTGACCCCGTCGATGGTGCCGCGGTCGCCCGAGTTGCAGGGCGCACTGGGCGGTGTCATCGCCGCGCTCGGTTATCTGATCTGGTGGCTTGCGGCGCGTCTGCTGGCCTGGCTCGGACTGTGGAGCGAGCGCAGGGTCTCGCGGCCCGGACGGATCGTGCTGATACTTGTCTCGGCCGTCATCGCCGTCGTTTTTCTGTGGAAAGCCGCCGATTGGCAGAATTCGATCCAGCACGCGTGGGGCCTCGCCCCGCTCGAGGCCTCTGCCCCGCTACGCGTGGCCACCATCGCGGTGGCGGTGTTCGTTATCCTGCTGGTCGCGGGGCGGCTGTTCCGGGGGCTTGCCAAGCGCCTGCAGGCGCGCAGCCTGCGGGTCCTGCCGCCCCGCATGGCGCAAGCGGCGGGGATCGGCCTTGCCGTATTGGTGTTTGCCGCCATGATCGACGGGGTCGCCGTGCGGGGCGTTCTGCGCACCGTCGACATGGGCGCACGCCTGGCCGACGCGATCATTCCACCCGATCTTGCCCCGCCCGCCACGACGCATGTCAGCGGGGGCCCCGGCTCTTTGCTGGACTGGGAGGATCTGGGCCGATGGGGCCGGAATTTCGTCGCGTCCGGCCCGACCGCCGCCAAGATCGCGGATTTCTGGAACGCGCCCGCGCGGCAACCGATCCGGATCTATACGGGGCTCAACGCCGCTGAGACGCCGGACGCGCGCGCGCAGCTTGCCTTCGACGAGTTGCTGCGCGCCGGCGGGTTCGACCGTCAGGTGCTGGTGATCGCGATGCCCACGGGTTCGGGCTGGCTCGACCCCGGCGGGATGGACACGCTCGATTACATCACCCGCGGAGACGTGGCGACCGTGGCGGTGCAGTATTCATACCTGCCCAGCCCGGTCTCGGTGGTCGTCGACCCGATGCGCGGCGTGGCTGAGGTCCAGGCGCTGTTCGACAAGGTCTATCGCCACTGGTCCGACATGCCGCAGGATGCGCGACCGCGTCTCTATCTGCACGGGCTCAGCCTCGGGGCGTTCCTGTCGCAGGAAACGGTGCCGCTGCTCGATCTCTACGCCGATCCCATCCATGGCGCGCTCTGGACTGGGTCGCCCTACCTGAGCGAGTTCTGGCGCATGGTTCAGGCCCGCCGCCATCCCGACAGCCCGGCCTGGCGGCCCCGCTTCGGCAATGGCTCGTTGATCCGCACGCGCAACCAGCAGGGCGGGCTGGACCGGTTCGACGCCGCGTGGGGGCCGATGCGCTTTGTGTTTCTTCAGTACGGCAGCGACCCGATCGTCTTTTTCGACTGGTCGCTGGCCTGGTCGCGACCCGACTGGCTCAGCGGGGAACGCGCGCCCGATCTTTCCCCCAAGATGCGCTGGATCCCCGTCGTCACGTTGTTCCAGGTCGGCCTGGACATGGCGGTGGCGTTGGGGACGCTGGGCTACGGGCATGACTATGTGGCCCGGCACTACATTCCCGCATGGGCCGAGACGCTCGCGCCCGAAGGCTGGACCACTCATGACGAGACCCGTCTGAAGGCGCACCTGATCGACCTTGTCCCGCGCTGAGCGTCAGGGGATCGCGGAAAGCGTCAGGAACGCGCCAAAAATCACCAGGTGAATACCGCCCTGCAGCGACGTCGTGCGTCCGGTCGCCAGCGTCAGCGTCGCCATGAACAGGCTGAGCAGCAACAGCACGATATGCTCGGCGGCCAGCCCGAGGATCAGGTTCTGCCCCATGACGACGGAAATCATCGCCACGGTCGGGATGGTCAGACAGAGGCTGGCCAGCGCCGATCCAAGCGCAAGGTTCATGCTGGTCTGCAGGCGGTTCTCTCGCGCCGCACGGAGCGACGCGACACCCTCGGGCATCAGCACGACCATCGCGATGGCGACGCCCACCAGCGCCTCGGGCAGACCGGCATGCGCGATGCCGACGGCCACCGGATCGGCCAGGGTCTCGGCCATCAGGAACACCGCGACCAGCGCCAAAGGCAGCAGGACGAGCGCCAGGCCAAACGCGCGTCGATCCACCACCACATGGCATCGGTCGGCGGCTTCCGGCTCGGCATAGTCCTCACGATGGCTGACCGTCTGGGAATACAGGAAAAACCCGTAAAGCGCGAGCGACACGACGGTCACGAAAATGAGTTGGGCGGGCGCATAGACCGGGCCGGGCACCGCCAGCGTGAAGTTCGGCAGCACCAGCGCCAGAATGGCCAGCGTGGCCAGAACACCAAGCGCCGCCGTGGCGCTTTGGGGCTGCATTTTCTGGCGGTGGTGGCGGATGCCCCCGATCAGCAGCGACACCCCGAGGATACCGTTCAGAACGATCATGATGGCCGCAAAAACCGTGTCGCGCGCCACCGCGCTTTCGCCCGCGGGGGCCGACAGCAGCAGCGACACGATCAAAGAGACCTCGATCAGCGTGACCGCAAGCGCCAGAAGGATGGAGCCGAAGGGCTGCCCGACCCGGTGCGCGACGGTTTCGGCATGATGCACCGCCGCGAACACCGCCGCGAACAGCACTGGAACCGACAGGATCACCAGCCACGGCGCCGCCCCCGCGTCGTGCTGCGAGATCGCGACCCCTGCCAGCGCCAGCGCGACAAGCGGGGCGAGAATGGTCCAGACCGGTGTGGGCGTCTTGGTGTTTTCCGATGCCATGTTGGTGGCTCAGTCCGCTGGTTGGAAGGTGAAGGCGGCCGCCTCTTCGAAACGGCCCGACGCCTCGCCGCTCATGATGCGCCGCATGTCGACGCCAAGTTCGAGCTTCCTGACCGGTGCCCCTTCGGACAGGTCGAAATTGTCCAGATCGACCCAGAAAATGCTCGGGGACAACACAGACTCCACGTAATATCGCCGGTCCAGATGGTCGGCCACGACGCGCCAGCGCGTGGTAGACAGGTTCGGTTCATCCTTGATGCTGATGCCCAACGGCACCGAAGCCTGACGAAGCACGCTGAACACCGCGGCCGTGGCAATACGGGCATCGGCGCTTTGCTCGACCGCGTTGATGTAGAAATTTGTTCGTACGAAACGGTCGGAGGGGCGCACCGTGCCCGGCATAAATTCCCGCGGGTTCACATGGTCCCAGTATTCCCGGATCGCCAACTGCCGGTCGTATGTCGGGTTGTTTATCATTACCTGATAGCTGCGATCGTGCCAGATAACCATTTCTCCGTCCACGAATTCGATGATTGCACTGTCGCCTGTCGCGTCCGACATTGAGACATGCACGGTTGCCGCCCGGCCCGGCGGGCCCACCGGCACCTCGCCGCCCGCGATCTGCACCGGGTTTGCGCGCAGGTCGGTCACCGCCTCGGCCACCGTAGCATATTGGTCGAGCAGGTATTGCGGAAACACCGACAGCGAGATGCGAGGCGTGACGCCGTCATCTTCGGGATAGGTCGCCTCAACCTCCCAAAGAAGGTTCACCACCAACCCGACCTCGTTCATGCCGTCCGCCGTGGAGATGTCATAGCCCGATACCGCCAGGCTTCCAAAGCGCGAGGTCCACTGTGCCGACCGCTCACCCGCTGCCCCATGTCGCGCCATACTGCGGGGAAAGACCCACAGGTTGCTTACCATCGGCATCTTCCAGTCCATGTTGCGGCCGGTCAGGATCCGGTCTTCGGGCCCGAGATAGACCGCGCGGGTGCAGGCCTCTGCGAACGGTGCGGCGGCAAGAATAAAAGCCAGTAGGAAGCCGACGATCCCTTGTGAAAGGCGTGCCATGCAATTCTCCATCGTTGATTTTATATATCGTTCTACCAAGTGGGCAGGTGACGGTCAGTCCGATCCTCTCGTCAGAACCGCCACGTCACGCCGGCGACCGGGCCGCTCATGGCGCCGTCGAACACCGTGCCGCCATCGGAATAATCAAGAGACAGATGGCGCCATCCGGCGGACAGGTACAGGTTGTCCGATGCCCGGTAATTCGCGGTCACGGCCGCTTGCCATGTGACATCCGACCCGACACCGAACCCGCCGGCATCGAAATAGCCCAGAAGCGACCAGCGCTCGGACAGCGGTGCGTTCACGCGCAGGCCAACCACAGGATCGACGAAACTGGACGACGGCGCGATGCGCAGCACCGGCGAGGTTATCTCGCCCTTCAGCCGCCACGCCCGAAACCCGCCCAGCACATCGACCGTCGCCCCTGCCCCCGCATCGAACCGCCGTCCCGCGGCCAGTGTCAGCGACCGGATCGTCAGCTCGCCGGAGGCCGGAATGCCCAAGGGCAGGACGCCTGCGCGGGACGACGACGTGTAGGTGAAATCCCCGAACAGCACGAGATCCCCGCGCCGCGCGAGACCGGTGACGAACACGGCTGCATCAAGATCTTCGAGCACCTCGGAAAGCGACTTGTCGAAAGACAGTGTCGGCGCCGCCCAGAAGGGTTTGAAATCGCCCGTCACACTGGCCCCCCAACCATAAAGCGTGACCTGGCCGGACCAGTCCTGCGCGCGGGCAGTGGCTGCCATCCCTGTCATCAGGACGGTCATCACGACAATGACGGCGACGCCGCGAAGGCCCCCCGACACGCGCGACACCATCAAAGTTCCTCCTTGAAGACGCGTCCGCCCTTCATGACGAGGCGCAGGTTGGCGTCGGGATCTGACAGGAAATCGAGATCGGCCTCGGGATCGCCATCCCAGACAAGGATATCGGCCAGCGCCCCCTCGGCGATCGCGCCAAGCTGCCCCTGATAGGGCGCACGGGTGCCGGACATCGCCAGCAGATCGGCCGCAGCCCCCGTGGCCATGCGAAGCGCCTCGAGCGGCGGCATGAAACGGGTCAGCTTGGACAGTTGCCGCCCTTGGGTCGCCGCCCCCGTCGGATTGAACAGGACATCCGTGCCGAACGCCATGTTGACCCCCTCGGCGCGGCCCTGTTCGAAGGCCCGGACGGTGCCGTTGGCGACCTGCTGCTGCTTGGCCACGCTGCGCGGATCGGAATACGTGTTCGAATCCTCGTCCGCGAGGAACGGCTGGATGCTCCACCAGACACCGGCGTCGGCCATGGCGCGGATGGTCGGCGCGTCGGCGAGCTGGCCATGTTCGATCGATCGCACGCCGGCCTCGATGCAGCGCAGGATGCCTTTCGGCGTATAGACGTGGGCGCAGACATAGGTGCCATAATCGGCGGCCGCCTGAACCGCCGCGCGCATCTCGTCCAGCGTGTATTGCGCTGTCTCCAGCGGGTCGTAGGGCGAGGCGACGCCGCCGCCCGCCATGATCTTGATCTGGCTGGCACCCTTCATCAGTTGTTCGCGGGTGCGGCGCAGGACCTGATCGCGGCCATCGGCGATCGCGGCCACGCCGGTACGTTCCGTGTGGTCGGCCGGATCGCCGGGCATGCGGGGCAGCGTATGCAGCAGGCGAAAATCGCCGTGCCCCGAGGTTTGCGACAGCATGGCGCCGGACGGAAAGATGCGCGGGCCCGTCACGGCCCCCTGATCGATCGCCATCTTGAGGCCGAAGGCCGGGCCGCCCGTGTCGCGCACCGTGGTAAACCCGCGCATCAGGGTCGCCCCGGCCTCACGTCCGGCCATCAGGTGCACCCAGCCGATATCCTGCGTCAGCGCAGCGATCTGGCTGACACCGACAAGCGTCGCGTGCCAGTGACAGTCGATCAGACCCGGCGTCACCGCCCGGCCGCCGCAATCGATGACATCGGCCTCATCCGGGCCTTGCCCGGTGGCTGGCAGCGCGGTGATGCGCCCGCCCTCGATCAGGATGTCGCGACCCGTCTGCATCGCCAGCGTCGATCCGTCAAAAAAGCGCAGGTTGGTCAGCAGCGTCGGCCGGCCCGGCGTCTGGGCCTTGACCTCGTCCGGGGCAAGACCGAACCCCGCGAACAGCCCCACCACCGCGGCGCTGCCGCCCAGAAATTGCCGGCGGGACAGATCGGCCTCGATCCGGGCCATCGCGGCCTGAGTATCCGGCGCACCGCACAGGCATGGATTGATGGCCGAAGCCCCGGTTTCAATGCTTTCACAGCAGGTCAAACACATTGCGAAAAAATCCTTTTCCAAATCCCGAGTTTCACACCGGACCGCACGACCATGAACCACCAATAGCGCCCTCTTTTTCGACGGGCAAATAAAAATGCTTTTGAATCTTACGGACTAAATATCCGCACACGTGGCGACATACACGGCGTCAGGTGCGGTCCACCGACGGCACCGCTTCGACAACCTCCCAGGTGTTCAGCGGACGCTTGCATGACTTGACGGCACAATTTCTACAAGTAACGCTCCCGGTGGTTGTGAGCCCCGCAACGCAAGCGCAATTTCGAAACCCGAAAAAATAGTGAAAACCTGATGAACTTGCAAATATCTCGAATGATCCGGCATGTATTAATCGCGACGGCACTGATGATCGCAACGGGTGGTGCCGCCGCCGCGCAGGCGTCTGATGATGGACCGACGTCAGACACAGATTTTTTGGCGTCGCCCTTGTCGCCAGCCCCGACAAGTTCGCCCCGCGAGACGCTGCAAAGCTTCCGCCTTCTTGCCGGTGCTGCGACGTCGGATCTTGTCGCAGCCTTTCAGCACGCAGATAATGCTGAAAGCAGACTGTGGGTCGAAAGCGATAACGTGCGCAGGCTCAAACGCGACGCAATCGAAAACCTACGGCGCGCCACGTCGACGATGGACCTGTCGCGGATCGCACCGGCGAACCAGCGTACGGTGGGGATAAATTCCGTTTTCCTGCTGCAGGAAACCCTCAAACGAGTGCCGCTGCCGGACCCCCAGAGCATCCCTGATGTCGCGGATGTCGAGACCGGAGCGGCAGCCAATGGCTGGGCCATTCCCGGCACCGAGATCCAGATGACCCGGTTCGAGTCGTTATCGGGCGGGCCGCGCTATCTCTTTTCGCCGGAAACCATTGCCAGACTGCCCGAATTCTATGACGCGGTCCGGGATCTGCCACGCCAGTCCGCGACCCAGATGGATTTCTATCAGCACTTCGTGTCGGCCCCCGGCCTGTCGATGCCGATTCAGCTTTACAACTACATCCTGGATTTGCCAAGCTGGACACTGCAGATCTACCACGAGCAAGCCGTATGGCAATGGATCATGCTTGCTGGCCTCACCCTGATCTACGGAGGTCTCGCGTATCTCGTGTTGCGTGGGGCGGCTCGTCGGACGGGGCAAGCACAGGGAATTGGACGGGCGTTGCAGCGACTGCTGACGCCAATTCTGGTGATCGCTTTCCTTGGCGTCTACCAATGGCTGTGCGATAACGTCATCAACCTCACCGGCGATGTACTGACCTATGTAGAACTCGCAGCCGAGACGTTGCAGACCTTCACCTTCGCCGTGCTCGTCATGTTCGTCTTTAATCTGTTGGCCGCCCTCATCATCGCGTCGCCGCAAATCCGGAAAGAGAGCCTGGACGCCAGCCTGATCCGTCTCATCCTGCGCGTGATCGGCTTCATCGTCGCCGGCTTCGTGATCTTCTACGGTGCAACGCGCATCGGTCTTCCGGTCTATGGCATCGTTGCCGGCCTCGGTGTCGGTGGTCTTGCCATCGCTCTGGCCGTGCGTCCGACGCTGGAGAACTTCATCGGCGGCATCATCCTTTATGCCGACCGGCCCGTCAAAGTGGGCGACTTCTGCCAGTTCGGCGACATGTTCGGCACCGTGGAAGAGATCGGCCTGCGCTCCACCAAGGTGCGCAGCCTCAACCGAACGCTGGTCACCGTGCAGAATTCCGAGTTCTCGCAAATGTCGATCACCAACTTCTCGCGCCGCGATGCCAACCTCATGAAGACGCACATCCGCCTTCGTCACGAAACGAGGTCCACCCAGCTTACGGAGATCACCGATGCGATCGAGGAGATGCTGAAGTCCCATCCGCAGGTGGACGCGCAGACCGTACGAGTGTGCTTTCTCGACATTGCCGAGTCTGCGCTCGACGTCGAGATCTGGGCCTATATCAAGAGCGTCGATTACACCCAGTTCCTGAAGATCAAGGAGAACCTTCTGAAAAAGGTGATGGATATCGTCGAAGAGCACGGCTCGGCCTTCGCCATGCCCTCGCAGACGACGTATCTTGTCAAGGGCCAGCAGGTGCCGCCCGACGAGTCCGACACTCTGGGACCACTTGAAGAAGCGCTGAATGCCGGCCGCTGACACGCTTCCTCGGTTTGATTGTTCACGCTGGATGCCGGAGGCAACAGCGTCGTGCTGGTTTTGTGCACCGTCGATAAACCTGACCCATATTGAGCATGATAAATCTCGTTCAAGCCTGCGTCCGTCATGACCGCGTCGAGCGCGGATTTGAGAGAGACGCGTAGGTTGGTGGGACCATTCGATACAAGAAGCGCGGATTACGTTGCTGCCCTCGATCGGTCATGGCTTTCCCATGAAGTTGTTCCGCAGACACATAGACATGTCACTGTTTCAGGGGCGTTGATAACCGTTCGGCTCGTTGATCAAAATTTGCAACCGCATTGCGGCATCTGCATGTGTCCACTTCCCGGACTCTGTGTTGATGGTGCCAAAGCGGACAGGCATCAAGACGACAGTCCGCAAAGGGCTTGGAAACCGTCTTGTGGCAGTGCAGCGCGCTGGCCGGGATCTGGTCAATCTGAATGTCGGTTCCCAACTTCCTCACACAGTCACTTCGCCATCGCAGCGAATGTCCGCTTCCCGCCCTTCATGTCAAATGCCTCCCCAGCGAAGACCCGGCTTTCGACCGGCAGAAGCGGGCGGGCATCCTCAGCACCCGCACGACCGCAGTGATCTATGCTCAGATCGGTGCTATGCTGCCGTCATGCCTTGGAAACCCACCTCTGATATGACGCGCGACGAACTCGTCCAGCAGCTCGAGCAGCTCCGCGAGATCGTCGAGCGGCTCGCTGCGAAAATAATGCCGATTCCGGATGACGATCGCACGCTGCACGACATGTCGCGCGAGGAGCTGCTCGGGCAAGTAATGCGGCTTCGCGAGGAGCTCGAGCAACGCGACGCTCCACAGCCAGCGTCCGGCCGCGAAATGCACAAGCGCCTCGCCCGCAGCGGCCCACCGACGGAGATTACACTCGAACAGATGCGGCGTCGGCAGTCACGCAAGGACTGAAACGATGATACCCGCTGAGATCCAGACCCGAAACATCAGCCTGTGAATGTCGTTGGTGAGTTTTCCAACCATGAGGCGATCAAGAAGGCGACTGAGGGCTGGGAATTCATCCGCGCAGCGGCCAAGAGAACGAGGGAGGGCAGAACTGACCGAGTGGCCCTCTTTCACGCCACTCGATGACACCCATTTGCGCGCGGGCATGGTTCTGACGCTGGAGCCGGCATGTGTGACGCGTGAGGGGCGGATCATTGTGCATGAAGAGAACCTCGTCCTGCGCGAGACCGGGCCGGAACTCCTGTCCCCCCGCGCGCCCGAAGATTTGCCGGAGATCATGGCATGACCGCTTTTCCCTATAGCCTGCAAGAGGATGATCTGCCCCGCCTTGGTCTGATCGTCTTGCAGGTCGATGAAACCATCGAGGACGATTTCCTCCGCCGGTTTCCCCCGCATATAGCGCGTCTGCATGTCACACGTGTGTCCTCAGGTGGAGCCACGTGCGTCAGCCAAGTGGAAACTGGTCATGAACGAGGGCCAGACTGCCGAATACCGCATGTTCGTCGAGGGCGGCCGCGTGAACTTCGACCTGCACGGTCATGGCGGCGGCCAGTCGGTAACCTACGAAAAGGGGCGCGGCTCGACTGGGTTTGAGGGCGCCACCTCCAAGAAATTTAGCCCGGCTCTCCTGAACGGAATCGGACCGATACCAGTTCGCCGAAACGAACTGGCTCACCCTCCTCAGGTCGAAAGTCCCAGCCATAAGCAAGAAGCCGGTTCGCAAGATCCTTTGGGGCGATCTTTCTGTATCGGTTGGCGGTATCGGAACGACCCCATCCGCCATAATCAAGCAACGCGGCCCAGTCTTTATTTTGAGCATAGAACCAGGTCGCCCAAGTATGACGGAGCGTGTACGGGACGACCTCCGGACCCAATCGAGCGCCCTCGCGCACTTTTCGAAAGGCGACCGCCATCTGCGCCCCCCGGTTTGGGTGGATTTTGTAGGGCTGGCCATTCGGAGCCGGGAAAGCAGGGCCTTGCCTCGATATCTCTCCGATTAAATCGATAGTGCGCTGTGGCAGGAAGACAAAGCGCGGTCGAAACGCTGTTTTCGTACCAGGCAACCACCATTCGCGCGTGGATGGGTTCCACCCCTTTCCATCGAGCCCCAAAGTCTCGCCCGGCCCAGCACCAGTGCCGAGCATGAACGCGATCTTGCGCAGGGTCTCGCGTTTGGGATCACGCAAACCAATCGCCTCAGGCTCGCTGGCAACTTGCAGCATTGTCTCTGCCTCCTCCGGGCTAAGCCACCGGACCCTATGCGTGTCGGTTGATTTCTGACGGCGTTTACCGGCGGCGAAATTCTGAATTGAGCGTATGGGGACGCGAACTTGCCGCCGGATCGTATCAGGCCGGGCGTCCGGATATAGGGCTTCGGCTGCTTCCATGATGTGAATTTCAGCGATGTCTTCGATAAATGTATCTCGTCCAAAGTATCGCTTTAGCTTAGGAAGAAATCGCACTTCCCCTCCGCTCGTCTCATATAACTCCGCCGCTTTGATGAAGGATGTCTTCTTAGGTTTCTTTGCAGCCTGAAGTTCACCCTGCCAAATTGAATTGTAGATACTTTTATCCAGCTTTTCGGCTTCCTTGCGTTGAGTCTTGTCGCCCAGCGGCAGCCTTCGGCGGATCCGACGTGAACCGGCTCGAAAATCGATAATCCATGCTCCGTGTTTTTCGTGCCAGACTGGTGTCCATGGATTTGCCAAGATTGTGTGTCCTCCATCAATATCTCGACCAGACTGGTACGTAATTGGGCTACGCTCATAATTTCTGGCCTTGCGATACGGAGATTGGCCGATTTGCTCCTAAACGAAGAAGAAATTTCAGTCTTAGGATAAATTGGGACTCTCGCGTTGTTTTTGGACTTGAGGTTCTGGCCCATCCATAACTCGTCTATCCTGAACAATGCTCTCAACCGGCGATTTTCAGTTCCTGGTAGGGCCCGGCACTCTGCGTGATCCTTCGGATCAGTGTGATCAGGCAGATGAAGTGGCACAAAAAGACCCTCAGATGGCGCAGGAACATGCGGATGTTGTGGCCGCAGCCGCGAAGAGGGCGTTGCCGGTCGTACCCTTCAGCGGACATCGGGGCAGGCGGCCGTCGGTCTTCATATGGCCGATCATCTGCTCGATGGCGCTTCGTCGTCGCAGCAGCTTCGCGATCGTCCCGGCGACGCCGCGCCAGGCACTGCTGATGAAGACCTTCACGGTCTCGACGCCATGGCCACGGTATTGCCGGAGCGCAGCATCCAGACCGGGATCGGGGGCGCTCGAAGGTGCGTGACCGTGCCGCCGCACTGAGGACGAGAAGTTGCGGCTGACCTCCGGCATCCTCTTCAAAAGGGCGCGGCGCTCGTGGAACTTCGATACATTGTCGCCGGTGTTTGACGATGCAACGGAACATACCAACCAGCCGCAGGGCTGATCTGGGAGAAGACACTCGACTACATTCTGCCGATGACGCGGAACGGCTGGAAACGGGGGGCTGCCCGAGCACCTGCGAGTCGGATACAGCGGAGTTTCCGCTCAAGTTAAAAGGTATATGCCAGACCAAGGCCTGATCTTAAAACTCTTGACATGTAGTTTTGTTGCAACACTAAAGCTCAGCGCGAATCATGCCAATGCGAGCGCGAACTCGCCACATGGCTGCGGCGAAGGGTGATCAAACCAATCTACAGGTCGTACATCCAAGTGCACAGGAATGCATGGTGTCTGCTCGCTGGGGGTGGCATTTGTTCGCACAAAAACCGTTATTTTCCGGAAAAAATGGACAAACACCTCCGAAGATTTCACTCCCGAACCTTCGACCAGTCAGGGTCTCGAGCACTTCAAATGGAAGGTTTTCTTTTCCGCGGCACCCCCGGAAAAACCGTGAGAGGATGCCTGGGTTAGGACCTTCGCTTCCAAAATTGGTAAAGATGTCACGTCAAGGAAACCGGAAGGATCCCAAAAAATACTTGACGTGGTGGAAAAATTAGCGGCGTGATCAATGCTCGCAGCGTGGTGATGCCTGTCGGAAAAACTTCGTCGCATCAAGCTCACCGAGCAACTGATTGTGGCAAGGGCGCTGGTGGGCACCACGTTACTGCGTTGCGTTGCGATCAAGTGCCGGACTGTCGGGTCTCTTATGACGTTTGATGCGATCGCACGCCTTGGTTTTTTTACCGGACGAGCTCATGTATGAATCCATTGACGAGGGCGATTCCCGTTGATGGGAAAACCCAAACTCACAGACATGAGAGGCAATCTTGAACTCAATTTTCCGACCGTCCGCAACGTGCCCCAGCGAATAACCTTTTTCGGCCCTACATATTGCAAGCGACCCAAGAAGCGCTCTTTTTCCCTCGAATGCCAGTGTTTTCGGACAAATTTTATTGCTGACGGCGCTTTCGCGAACATGGTGCGGAACCCGCATAAAGTAGGGCAAGGACCATTGGAAGACTCAATGAAGCGCCTTCAAAAAATTATCGTGCCCGTCGGAAATGTCCACTTTCTTGGTTTGTAAGTATAGGCATACATGTCAGAAAACCCTCTGGAAAGAGTTTCCAGTACTTTTTCCACGAAGTTATATGATGAAGCGGTGGATTTGAACGCTCGAGATCAATCCACAGTCGGTCGGATCCATCAGGTCACCGACGGAATTCTACGGGAAAAATGATATCCGTGTTCGCGCGGAATTAGGTGAGCAGGAAAAGGTCTAACCAATCCGGGGCAAGGGTCGGCTGTTCTTCCGCACCACACCCGGGATATCCTGGTGCGCTCAGGAGCACGGGTCTACGCTTCACACGCTGTCGAGGGATGATGAGACACTGCGCTCGATCCATCGGTCAACCGCAAACACCGATATTTCGAGGTGGTGACTGAACCAGGTTCTTAAGCTGTCATGTCGGTGCCGGAAAAGGAACAAGATGGGTCATGCTCGGAATTTCTCCTGCATTGCAATCCTTCGCGAAGAGCGAAGAGATGGAAAAATCTGGCCAGACGACTTGGGAGGGTAAATGCGCGCGCTCGTGCAGGCGCTCCATCTACATTCGGTGGTTCTGACCTGAAGTCGGGTTTTCCCCGCACCCCCGCTGCCAACGGAGAAAAATGGGTTTTAATTCTCCTCGTGGATCGCGGTCCTCGCTCATTGCGAACCGGTATAATTTTTTCCCGTCTGAGCAATCGGCGATCATGAAACGTCTGATCCAGCGCTGGGTTGCCCGCAGAAATTCATTGTTTTCCTTCACGGCGTCAAGATGGTGATTTTCTCAATGGGGCTGTCGGAAGACCCCGAAAGTTTGCGTTGGAGCGACAGATTGTGAGTTGTAGCCCTATTGCAGCCGGAGCTCCTTCAGCAGACCTATGCTCGAACTCGGTTCTCAAGAATGAAACTCACAGCCATTAAAAAATCGCAACGGCGCCGCCTTTACAGGAACCTCAGGTTTAGGCTCCTTTCATGCTACCAATCGCACCAAAGGAGCATTGCTATGATTTACGACGACCTCCAACTTGCAGCCGTGACTTCATCCGGCAACTTTCATCCACCTGGAAACCCATGCGGCTTGATCCAGGAGCCTCCTAAATATCCGCTGACCACTGCGGAAGCCGCAGATGAGTTGGGGATCTCGCTGCGCGAACTGTTCAACACTCTCGCTCGCTACGCACATGTGCCGGGTATTGTCGAGAAACATGGCCGGAAGAACCTGTTCTACCGCGAAAACATCGAGCGCATTAGGACTCTTCGCCGCAAGGATACGGCGGACAAATCTCGCCTTGTTAAGAACTCAGCGACCACGGCCGTCAATGATGAGTATGAACGGTTCGTCGCGGGCCTGCGCAAGAAACGCAAGGGAGGCCGTCATGCTTGATTTTCCTCCCGGTTTCGTTGTCGAGGACCGCAGAGACGAACTGTTCTTTATCGTTGCCAGAGAATTCCAAGGCATCACACAAGATCCGCGCCCTTTCGACCGACTTATCGAATACGCGGGGCCTTCGATCACGTTTCGTCAGACCCTCGACCCCGCGTGGCGTTACGGAGCCATTGTAGTGCTGCATCCCGGCTGCAAACCCGCCACAATAAAGCGCAACTTCCTCGTGCCCCTGAACGCGCTCAATAAGTACCTGACGAACCAGCGCCGCGAGAAAGGCTGTGACACGCATCGCATGTTCTGGCTGACTCCGGAGCAGGCTGAAGATCTGCTGGCAGTCGCAGGCACCCCTGAACGCTATGGCGTCAAGGATCCGAAACGGCGGATACGCACTGCTATCGCGTTTATCCTCGGGACTGGCTGCCGGACAGGCGAGGGCTTCGCGGTAGAGGCGAGCGACATCAATTGGAGCACACGAGAATGTGTGATCCGCGGCGAGTCGGAGGGGGCCGGAAAGACCGAAGCAAGCAAACGGATGGTCTACCTACCGGCGAAAGCGGCAGAGCACATGGAATACCTGCCTGAGGACGGCCCGATCATCCTCAATCGCAAGGGGAAACCGTTCAAGCTTCGCTACAAGGGCGGCGGTCAGATCCGACGGGAATTCGAGAAACTTCGTCAAGCGGCAGAACTGCCCAAAGAGTGCACTCCATATTCACTTCGGCACTCGATGGCGACTTGGACCTACGCCGCCACGAAGGACGTCAAACTTTTGATGAGCCGTGGTGGATGGGCAAAGCATGACACGGCGTTCCGTTACGCAAAGCTTGCGCCGTCCGACCTGCCTTCGAGGCTGAAATCCTACGGTTGGGACTTTGGGAATGATCTGGACAACTGAAAGGGGGAAAGGTTCTATGGCTCTGATTATAGAGCCTTTTCCCGAATGTGTCGCTCCCTTAGCAGGGGAGCGCCTTCGACCGCTCGGCCACGTCTCCATCGACGCGTATAGCCGGGCAAGCGATGGATTTACAAGGCAAAAATTCAACCACTTAGCGGTTTGCCGCGGACCCGGCCAAACCCCTGAAATGGCATGGAAACGCACGGCGCAGAACCGGAAGTGGGAGAGATTTGGGATTCTCCCCAGTACGCAAAAGTGCCTTCGACACTGTGAAACTGATAGTTCGGCGGCACCTGCCCAGCGCATCCATAAACTTGCAAAGATGCCTTAATGGGGCTTGGCGCGAAACATCATCGTTGCGAATTGCGTTGGGGGATTTGTTGAGGTGTCGTTGCCCTTGGCACGTCGGAAGCGTGTCAACGGGGTCGTGCCGTTGGGCGCGCCCCAGGATTTCCTTGCGAAGAAAGGGCAACTTCATGGAATTGTATATCGGCTTGGACGTCTCTCTGGCAAGCACCGCGATTTGCGTGGTGTCTTCCCATGGCAAGGTCATCAGGGAAACGACAGCGGCCAGCGAACCCGAAGAGCTGGAACGGGCATTGCGGTCGCTGTCGGGCGTTGTGGTTGGCGTCGGTCTGGAGGCCGGGCCGTTGTCACAATGGCCTTATCGGCACCTCACCGACGCCGGGTTCGATACGGTTCTGATGGAAACACGACAGGTGAAGGGCGCGCTGAAGGCGATGCCGATCAAGACCGACAGGCGGGATGCCGCAGGGATCGCGCGGCTTTTGCAGATGGGCTGGTTCCGACCCGTCCACTGCAAGTCGATATCGGCGCAGGAGATGCGCGCGCTGCTGTCCGCCCGCAAGGCGATCCAGCAGGCCATCATCAATCTCGAACTGTCAATGTGTTGTGCTGCGCAATTTCGGGCTGAAGATGGGACGCGTGGCCAAGGGGCGCTTCGAGGACCGGGTGCGGGAACTGGCCGATGGCAATGCCATGCTGGAAGCCGCCGCAAATCCGATCCTGACGGCGCGCAGGGCGCTGCGCACAGAATTGGCGGACCTGGAGAAGCTCTCGCGCGACCATGCCAAATCCGATCCGGTGTGCCGGCAGTTCATGACCATGCCTGGCGTGGGGGCGATTGTGGCGCTGACGGTCAAGTCGGCCATCGATGATCCGGAACGCTTTCGATCCTCGAAGGACGTCGGCCCGTGGGTAGGCTTGACCCCAAGGCGCGAGCAATCCGGGGAACGCGACATCATGGGCGCCATCTCCAGAGCTGGCGATGTGGGGCTACGCACCGTGCTCTACCAGGCTGCCATGGTGATGCTGAACAAGGGCCGCCCCAGCTGGCTGACGGCGTGGGCGTGGAATGTCGCCAAGCGGCGTGGGAAACGGCGCGCGACTGTTGCCCTGGCACGCCGCATCGGTGTGATCCTGCACCGCAAGTGGCAAGACGGCACCGAATTCCGCTTCAAGCGTATCGAGACAGCGGCCGCGTGAGCGTCAAAAGCCACCGATAACACGTAACCTGCAAGAAGGAGGATCGGGCCGCGCCGCTACGCGGCGGCTCACCGAGGTCCCGACCGGGACGCGGTCCCCGATGATGCCGTTATCCGTCTCGCTGCCAGACACTTGCAGTCTAAGCGCGTGATCAAGACAGGCACTGGGGAACCGCATTTGGACCAGGCATGATGTGGCAGCCATCGCGCCGACTACGGACGGAAGTATCCGTGTTGATCAAGCGGTTTTCGGGGTCCACTTGCGATTAGCTTTGACGAGCGCATTTGCCATTTC
>NZ_JBAPKY010000053.1:0-22950 GCF_037083785.1 Roseovarius sp. D22-M7 | reverse complement strand
ACATTGACACATGAGGGGCACGCGAAGCGGCTACCGGCCTTGAACGCGACCTCGAAATCCGATCTGCTTCATGGCCGCGTCAAACGCCACATCATCGACATACCACGGCGCCTCCAGCCCAAGCGCCATCGTGAAAAGGCTCGTCTCCGGCTCCATTCCGCCCTCCATCTTTGAGAACGGCCGAAGGCTACTCAAAAACCACGTGCAGGCCAACATCGCCCGGCGCGTCCGTCGCTGCGATGGTTGAGGTCTACGCGCCGGACGCGCCTACCGGACGCACAAAATGTAGCCCCCGCTCAAGCCTCAGTGAGCCCGGCAACCCACACGGATCGAGAAGGGACCGAAAGTGGCCGCCAAACGCCGCTTACAATTCCCTTGTTCGAATTTCGATTTCTTGTGTCAGAGCAAGGTTCAGTAATTGACCTGCTCAAATCCGTAGGCTCCCTTGTGATCCTCCCAGTCGACGAAGACGGCACGAGCCCGGATGCTCGGGCAGGTGGCCCCGAAGCCCTTGTCGCCCTGAAAAGCTGGCGGTAGCTCATCCGGAGACGCAGGGCGCCACCGAAACTGCCCCATGCTGTCGTATGAGCCATGTCGAATGTGACTCCAACGGCGGCATTGCTCATTTTCACCGATCTGACGTTGCGACAGAGAGGCGTCAAAGACATCAATTGAGCGGATGAACGCGAAGGCCGAACCGCTGACATCGATATCGGCTCCCTGCCCGACGGATTGCGCGAGGTATAGCGTCTCGCGCTCGGGTGTGAGGGACCATGACGAGACCGGCTGGAAGGCGGAAAGCTGCGAGAAGCTTTGAACAGGGGTCAGGCTTTGGAAGGCTGTGCGCATAGGGCAGCGCCAGATCTGCAAAGGAGGCTCCACCGGCCAAGGTGTGATGCGCCGTATGAATTCTGCGCGCGCACGGGTGCAAGGAACTGAAGATGGCCAGCCTCCGGCGAGACACAGAAGGATCGCACAATCGATCTGGTAGCCTTGCGCGGCTGCCGGTTTCGGGGCGCCCGGCAGAAAGCCGAATAAGATTATCGTGGCGGTCGACAGGAGCCGGTTCAAAGGATTGCCTCACCACAAAAAGTTGGTCCTACAGCGGCAGATATCGTTGATGTCGTGGCAGCCGCCACGATGGCATCAAGATGCTTCATATTATGGCCTCCATCCATAGTGGTACATCGATCCAATGCACTATTATTGATACCAAGAAGATTGTACTATGGGCGCCGTGCAAATTTCAGCTTGTCCGCTTATTTGCCTTTAGTAGCTCGTTAAGCTTCTGATATTATTCAGAAATTATATTGACTTACAGTCGTGGCATGACTTCAAGATAGCTGCTTGAAACCCACAAAATCAGCACTTGCTCACTTCAAGGCACGGAAGAACTTGCCATGATCCTCACGGAGCTTGCGGGCTTCCAATAAGGCGCGGGCGCGCTCCGTTTCCGGGCAAAGGAAATCGGCCAGAACGTCGACAATCTTGGCTTCGAAGTCCGCCAGGAACAGATCAGCGTACTTACGCATACCGTCTTGAGACCAAGGTGAAAGCGGCCGCTCGGTGGAATACAATCGGCGGACGTAGACCCTGTCGGGCTTCCACGCATGACTGGCAGCAGTAACAGTGCGTTGCACGCATAAAACAAGCACAGGGCAAAACTCCTTTGCCGCCTTTAAGATCATCGTTTCGTCAGTTATCACTTTTATCAGAGCAAGACAAACTTTGTCAATACAATAATATTTTCTTGCTATCATAAATGTTGTTTTGTATCGACCACGGTGTTGCGACCCGTGGACCTGATACTGCACCAAGGCAGAAGAAGGACCCGAAGCGGATGGCCCATATAGAAGAAGCCCCAAATGTGGTTACAGAAGACGGATTGCGCGGCTTGCTTGCCGACGGCTACCTCCTTGAGGTGGTTTGCAAAGAGGGAGCGGGGAAGCGTCACAACAGCTGGTACGGTTCGTGGGTCATCCGCGCCGTTTCTGCGGATGGGCGGGACGACAAAATGCTCGTCACCAGCCGAAGCGTCCTCAAGCTGCGTTATTTCAAGACTGTCGTTGGCCTTGTCAGCTTCCTTGCCGACATGGGCTGTACGACAGCAAGTATTCCGCTCAGTGAAGGTGGCCGTGAGCATCACGCCGCTCCCGGCCCTATTTCCGTGCCGCAGAACGGAGCGGCTCAGGTCAAGGACAGCTGATCGCGCACTCGCGTTCCTCGTTGCCTTGGGTGCAAGCGTTTGTTCCGCGCCCATGGCCTTGGCCGATAGTTTCATTTTCTCAGTTGGTCCGGATGGTCGACTGATTTCCATTTCTCAGGACACGAGCACTCTGCGTTCCTTCCCAGCCGCAAAAGAGGCGACCACCCGCCTTTTTCTCTTCGCAGAACCGCGTGAGCAGGAAGCCCCGACAGAGGCGATCCCGGTCCTGCGTGCCTCCCCTGAAACTCTTCATGCGATCGAGACCGCAGCTCTGCGATATGCGGGAGATGGCGCTTTGCGTCGCGCGGGGCTCTCCGTCACTGACTGGGCGCTCCTTTACCGCGCCAATATCGAAGTCGAGAGTGCTTATAACCCTTCAGCACGAAGTCCTGCAGGCGCAATTGGCCTTGGGCAACTCATGCCGGACACTGCCCGCGATCTCGGCGTTGACCCGCACGACGTTGCCCAGAATCTCGACGGATCAGCACGCTACCTGCTGATGATGCTCGACCAGTTCGGCGAGGGATCGCTGGCTCTTGCTGCATATAATGCCGGCCCCGAGGCGGTTACGCGCCACGGCGGCATTCCCCCCTTTCGCGAAACCCAAAGGCATGTGGCCCGTGTGACGGCCGTCTTCCAGCGGCTCAGAGGAGACCTTCCATGATTTCGAGCAACAGTCAGAGCGTGCTCCGCACGCGGGTATTTACCGCACTTGGCGCAATGGCCCTCATCGTACTGGCGGGCCCGGCGCTCGCGCAGAGCATCGACCTTTCGCCGGTGCAGACATTACTACAAGGCATCGTCGATGCGATCACAGGACCCTTGGGTATCGTGATCGGCACACTCGCGCTGATCGGCGTGTTTCTCTCCTGGCTCTTCGGCATTCTCGACTTCCGGCAGGCGCTCTGGGTAGTGGTGGCGATCGCTGGCATCGCTGCGGCTCCCACTATCGTCGCAACCATCTGGACACCCTGATAAGTGCCCATGGCTTGCCAGTCTCGTGTGTTCATCGGCCTTCTAAGGCCACCCAAGCTGATGGGGCTGCCGATTATGTATGCCATGGTCTGGCTTTTTGGGTCGACGCTCTTGTTCCTCTGGGTGCAGAGCTGGGTGGTGGCCGTGTTTGCGGGACTTGCCTGGCCCGCGCTGTGGAAAGCCGCGGACTGGGATCCGAACTTCCTCGACGTGTTGGTGATCACCTTGCAGGAAACCCCACCCACATTGAGGCGCAAGCGTCATGGAGGCGACAGCTATGCCCCGTGATGATGTTGCTGATCTGGACGCGGCAGGGCTCGATCCGCTGACAGCGCTGCCAGACTGGATCAAAGGCGAGAAGCGGCTCTCTGCGATGCTGCCCTATGTCAGCCTCGTCACCGACCGCACAATCCGGACGCGTGGCAACGAGCTGATGCAATGCATCCGGCTTGAAGGGGTGAACAGCACTACGGGCGAGGCCGCATATCTCGATCGGATCGGCGGCCTCTTGGCTGGGATTGTCGCACAGGTCGGGACGGAGTTTTCCTTCTACCTGCACAAGGTCTCGAAAGCGGTCGATGTGACCTTTCCGCCGATTCCGGGAGAGGGTTTCGCGGCCGCCGTCGATCAGCGCTGGCGCACCCATCTCGGGCAGGCAGGATTGCGCGACAAGACGCTGACTTTGACAGTCCTCAAGCGCCCCGAGACCGGTAGCCGCCTGCCATTCGGTCTAGGAGCATCGCAGGCACGGCTCGCGGCCGATACAACCCGGCGACTGCGCAAACTCGACGAGGTTGCAGGATTCCTTCTGTCCTCGTTCGATGAGTTAAAGCCCCGCTTACTTGCGGCCAGCACGGGTGAGCTTCTGGGCTTTCTTGGTTCGCTCAACACTGGCGAGGAGCATCCGCTCTTTCCGCGCTCGCGTCTTGGCGTGATCGCAGAAGACGTGGCCAATACCCGCGTCACCTTCCGCGGGACCACGATCGCGCTCAGCGATGGCGCCGTGGGCTCGAAACTCGGCACTATTTTCGCGGTGAAAAACTACCCCGCCAAAACCGAAAGCCTCATGCTCGACGAGCTGAACCTGCCCGTGGACATGGTGGTTACCCATTCCTTCGTGCCGATCAACGCCAACATCATGGCGGGCCGGATCAAGCGGCAGCTTCGACTGATGCAGGCCGCCAATGACGGTGCTGTCAGCCTCGCGCAGGAGCTGGAACTGGCCCAAGACGATCTGGAATCGAAGCGCCTGATCTTCGGCGAGCATCATATGACCGTCGCGGTCTATGCCCGAGATCAGGCATCCCTCGACGATATTGCCGCCGAAATCCGCAACATTTCTGCCACCTCCGGCATCAACCTGATCTCGGAAGCCTTCGGTACGCGCGCGCATTTCATGGCGCAGCATCCGGGCAATACCGGCGCGCGCAGCCGGAAGGCCGCGATCACGAACCACAACTTCGCCGACCTCGCCACCTTCCACCGTACGCCACTCGGCAAGACGGGGCGTGAAGTGCCCTGGGGCGTGCCAATCACTATTTTCCCAACGCCGGAACGCAGCGGGTTTTGCTTCAACTTCCATGAGCAGGGTGCGCCGGACCGTGAACCCACGGGCGGTCACACGCTGATCTTGGGCCGTCCCGGTTCGGGTAAATCCGTGCTTGCTGCCTTCCTCATGACCATGGCCCGGCGCACGGGTGCGCGGCTTTTCGTCTTCGACTACCGCGCCGGCATGGAGATGGCCGTGCGCGCCCTCGGTGGTAGTTATTCAACCGTGCGTGCCGGACGGCCCACGAGCCTCAATCCGCTGCAGACCGAGATCGACGCCCGGGGCCAGGCTTGGCTCGCAGACTGGCTCGCAAGCCTTCTCGAACGCCGCGCCCGGCCGCTGACCCCGGTGCAGACCAACCGGCTGCAGGAGGTCGTGCGCCAAAATGCCACTGCCGGGAATGCAGGCCTGCGGAACTGGTCGGACTTCGCCTCGCTTCTGGTCTCGACCGATGACGAGGGAGATCTTTACGAGCGCATGCAGGAATGGACGGCCGAGGGGCGTTACGGCTGGATCTTTGGGGCGAACGCGGAAGATACCTTCAGCATCGACGGCGATGTCGTCGGGTTCGACCTGACCGGCATCCTCGATTCCGAAAGCGAGCGGGAGCGCATGGCGGTGCTCTCCTACCTCTTTCGCCGAGTGGAGCGGGTGATCGAGGACCGCAAGCCTACGATCATCGTGATCGACGAAGCCTGGAAGGCGCTCGACAATGCGTATTTCGCAGAGCGGCTCAGCAACTGGCTGGTGACCGCCCGCAAGCAGAACGCCGTGGTCGTCATGATGACCCAATATGCGAGCCAGCTCGAACGCACGCGCACCGGAAAAACCATCGTGGAGGCGGTGCCGACGCAAATGCTCCTGCCCAACATCCGCGCCTCCGCCGCAGACTACGCGATGCTCGGTCTGACAGAGAAGGAACTCGATGTTCTCTTGGGTGTCGGCTCGGCCTCGCGACTGGTGCTTGTGCGTGATGATCGCGGCGCCGTGGTGATCGATGCCGATCTCAGCGCGCTCGGCCCTCTCGTGACCATCCTTGGCGGCATGGAGAAGGGCGAAGCTCTTGTCGGTGCCGATTATCGTGACCGCCCTGATTTCTGGAAAGTGACATGATCCATACCCTGACCCGCAGCCTTGCGCTGATCGGTCTCAGTCTGACGCTGACGGCTTGCGCCCAACATGAGCCCGCGCAGGCGAACTGCTTCAACTTCCGTGGTTCTCCGGCTCAAGCCTCGTCCGCCACGACAAGGATCTCCACCATGGGGGCAGAGGTCACACGCCATGGCACCGCCTGTGATTTCGTGATGTTGGGTGCAGGCGGCTGATCAGATGCGGAGCTGGCTTCTCCTTTCGATGGTCGGCCTCGCGCTTGCAGGTCCCTATGCGGGGCTGGCCGACGCACAGGGTGTACCAACCTTTGACCTACGGCTCTTCGCCGAACGGCAGGCGATCCTCGATCAGACCGACCGCGATCTGGCACTGCAGCAGGACCGGCTGAGCCGGGAAGCGGAACTGGCCGAGATCGAACGCCGGCAACTCGCGTCACTTGAGGGGCTGATGGGCGCCATGTCGTCAGGATCGGGCGATGTCGCGGGTACCGTGGCAAAGCTTGAGACAGGGAAGGGGGCCGCTGATGGCGTCGAGAGTGCAGCGGCCAGTCTCTACGCCCCCAAAGACAATAACTCGGCCGCGACCCGGATGTTCGGCGATGCACAGGACGGGATCGAGGAGTTGATCATCCGCGCGGCCCGCGCAACCCACGGCCTACCAGGTGTGAGTCAGGCAGGGCTGTCGCTCGTGCAGTGGCGCTGCCTTCTGCAGGCGCTGATCTGGCAGGAGAGCCGCTTCCAGATCGGGGCGCGCTCACCCGTCGGAGCCTTCGGTCTCACCCAGATCATGCCCGCAACCGCGAGCGATCTCGGTATCAATCCTGCCTATTACGACGACCCCTGGCTGCAGGTCACTGGCGGCGCGCGATATCTCGCGCAAATGCTGAACATGTTCGCCGGCGACATCATCCAGGCGCTCGCGGCCTATAACGCGGGCCCGGGCAACGTGCAGAACTACGGGGGCGTACCGCCTTTTGCGGAAACCCAGCACTACGTCGTCGTGATTCCACAGCAGTACAACAGCTATCTTGCAGCCGTCGGAGGCATTGATGCGCTTGGCACCATCGAGCCGGTGCTCCTTGCCAATGCGAGCTTCAGCCTCTCGGCCCATGGCGCGGGCGTCTATGGCGACTATTCGCTCGTCTCGGTCCGGGCAGCCGCACTGCGGGTCCAAGATATCATCATCCGCATCGGTGAGACCGAAGACCTGCACGAGGCGTTCGCGCTCAACACCTATGCCCGCGCCGAGCTTGCCCGGCTCGTGGCGATCCGAACCCGCATCAAAGCCGCACGAACCGAACCGCTGAGCGCCGGGCGGATCACCTTGGCGGCGGCCCAGGCAGTCGAACGGCAATACATGGATTTCAGTCAGGAGTATTTGCGTTGACCCCGCGCCTGCCCCATTCCCTTGTCACCGGCGCCGCGGCCCTGGCGCTTGCTCTCAATTTCACCGGGCCTGTCGCGGCACAGGGCGTGCCCACCGTCGACACCCAGAACATCGCCCAGGAAATCCGACAGCTTCAGCAGATGCTGCAGGATTTCGGGATCCAGACCGATCTTCTCGACAATGCCCTCGAGCAACTCAAAATGTTGCAAAGCCAGCTCGATCAACTGAACGAGATGTATGCCTCCCTCACAGGGCCGCGCAGCATCCTCGGCCTCGCCATGGGTGGCGACCTGGACAACCTGCTCGAGGTCAGTTTCGAAGATGTTCCTGGCTTGATACGAGGCATTCAGGCGGGTGACTGGAGCGGTCTCATTGGCCCCAATGCAGGCCCCATGCGCACGCAGATGGAAGCGGCGCTGGCCAGTGCCGGGTTCGATGAGGCCTCGCTGCGCGAGATCGCCACCAGCGGCCATCCCGGCGCCGAAGGCGTGGCCACGCGGGCAGTCACGGGTGCCGTCATGTCCGCCGCCGCTCAGAACAGCCACACTGAGGCCGGGCAATCCCTCGAGCGGGTTGAACGCCTGGTCGAGATGATCCCGGACATGGAGGATCTGAAAGCCTCCATGGACCACAACACTCGCGTCACGGCGGAGCTTGCCATCGCTATGACACGCATGTGGGAGTTGGAGGCGATCCAGACCCTTGGCGCCGGCAATGCGGGCGTGGTCGATGCCGCCACCGTTGCCGAAGAGCGTCGCTACATGGACTTCACCCTGCCGGAGCTTCGACAGTGAGCGGGGCAGTGGGGATGAGTACGCGCGAACTCGTGGAAGAGGAGCTCGTTTATGGCGCCCTGCGTCGTGAGCAACTGTGGCGGATGATCGGCCTTGGCGGGGCAGGTTTCGGGGTGGTGGGATGCCTTGCAGCGGCCGCTGTCGCCCTGATGGTCGAGGCACCCCCTCCGGTCGTCGTGCCTTACGATCCGGAGACTGGGATGGCGCTTCCTAATGCCACGGTCGAAACCATATCGCTTGCCGAACGACCCGCCGTGATCGAAGCGCAAATCTACCGCTACATTCTTGACCGAGAGATCTATAACCAGCTCGACAACGATCTGCGCGTCCGCCGAGTACTGGCACAATCCATGGGTTCCGCCGAGGCCAGCATGCGCGCCACGTGGACCTCGGGACAGGATAGTTATCCACCGACGCGATATGGCCCCTCGGCGGAGATGGCGGTCGAGATTGCCTCGATTATCCTCATTGGAGAGAACCGCGCCCAGGTGCGCCTCAGAAAACGCTTATCCAGCCCGCAGGGTGTGCAGGATGGATCGTTCACCGCAACGCTGATGTTCGATTTCCAGCCTGAGCAGACTCGTGCGATCGACGAGATCTGGCAAAACCCCTTCGGTTTCACCGTCACCCAATATGCTATCCGATCGGACCGTTCCGAATGACCCGTTTCCGTGTCCCTACCCTTTTGGCCGTCAGCATTCTGACGCTTGCCGGGTCTGTCGTACTCGCCGAGACCACGCCGCGCCCCGGCTACCATGACAATCGTGTCCGCGTGGCGACCTGGATCGAAGGGCAGGTTTATCGCGTTGTCACGACCCTGACCCGTGTGACCACCGTCGAATTCGGTGAGGGTGAAACCATCCGTTCGATCATCGCGGGTGATACCGTCGGCTTTCATTTCGACGGCGTACCCGGCGGGCGGGCCTTCGCCATCAAGCCGACAGGCTCGGGTGTGGCCACCAATATCACCGTCTATACCAACCGCCGCTCTTATTACTTCCATGTCGTCGAAGCGCAGGAGACACCCCATTACGTGGTGCAGTTCCGCTATCCTGAAAGTCGTGTTCAGCCCGCACGCGCGGTTGCGGCGGAAGCCCCAAATGCGAATTATGCGGTCAGCACGCGGGAAGAGTTCACCCCCACATCCATCTGGGACGATGGCACTTTCACCTATTTCCGCTTTGCGCGAAACGCGCCGCTACCGGTGATCTTTCGATACTCCAAGGGCGGGGAGCGGGCAGTGAACAGCCAAGCCCTAAGTAACGGCGTGATCCGTGTGTCAGGCGTCAACCGGCAATGGGTTCTCCGCCTTGGTGAAGACGTTGTCTGCGTTGAGGACGCGAGCAAACAGGCCGCATCATGACGCAGGACACCGAAGACCTTGCCGCCCGACTTGCGGCGATCGAAGGCACCACAGGTAAAGCGCAGGCAAGCAAACGCCCGTCTCCGCTCGCAGTAATTCTTGGAACTGTAGGGATCGCGGCCGTGGGCGGCCTCGCTTGGGCTTCGCTGCGATCGTCCCCAGAGCCTGCTATGGCGACCGCGGCCCCCGAGGAGTTCCAGACTGCCGGACCCGGGTTTGGGGACTTGGCGCCCATGACCGTTGCGCAACCGGCACCGGTGCCCACCGTGGAAACCGGTCCGAGCGAGTCCGAGCTTGCATTGATGGAAATCCTCGCAACCTTGAGGGCGGAACTCAAGGAACTGCGCGCGCGACCCACCGAGACCCCCGAAAGCGGGGCCGAACAGGCCATCGCCGATCTCACGGTACAGATCGCATCTCTCCAGGAAGCATCTACGGAAGCGCAGCGCGCCCTCGAGCGTCAAGTGACCGAACGCGACCGCGAACTTGACCAGTTGCGCATGGATCTGGAACTCGCGCGACTGGCGCCGCCAGAGCCCACTTCATTGGGGCCAAATGAAGAAGACCTTCAGCTGGCTGAACTTGAACGCAGGCGTGCAGCCGAGGCTGAGGCACGAGCGAAGCGTATCGCGTCACCGATGATCGCGTTTTCCGGAATGGGGGCAGGAACGGACCGTGAAAGCATGCTTGAAGAAGCGCGCCTGAATGCCGACGAAGCCTTTGTGCGCACCGGTGCGCGGCCTGCGCCCATGACACGGGCCGAGGTGATCGTGAACCCGGCCAACACGGTCGTGCAGGGCACAATGATCCAGGCTGTGACCGAGACCGCCCTCGACAGCACATTGCCCGGTACGATCCGGGCTATCGTTTCGGAAGACGTACATTCCTTCGACGGCTCGCGCGTTCTGATCCCGCGCGGCGCCCGCCTCGTTGGGCGCTACCGCTCCGATGTGGCACTTGCACAATCGCGGGTGATGGTGGCTTGGGACCGGATCATCCTTCCCGACAACCAGACCGTGGACATCAGCGCTTTCGGTGGTGACGAACTTGGCCGCACGGGCACGACCGGGTTCGTGGATACCCGCTTCGCGCAGCGCTTCGGCTCGGCCGCGCTGATCTCATTGATTGCAGCACTGCCCGCTGCGGCAGCGGGCCAGATCGATGACGAAGCAGCTGCAGATGTGACCAGCGATGTCGGCACCGACCTACGCGACAGCACGCAAAGCGTGATGCAGGACTATCTGAAAATTCGTCCCGTGCTTCATGTTGACCAAGGCACGCGGATTACGGTGATGGTTGACCGCGACCTGGAGATCTTCTGACATGGCGGCAAGCTATCTCGAGGCATCGCTCGATCGGCTGGGCGCGATCGTCAAGTGCTGTGACACGATCGAGGTCTGTATCAACCCAGACGGACAGATCTGGGGCGAATTCCAGGGCGATCACTTCATGAAGGGGCTTGGCACCCCGCTGAGCCAGACCGAAATCAAGGATCTCGGCAACCAAATCGCTTCAGCCGCCTCGACGACTCTCAGCACCAAGAAGCCCATCGTCTCGGTCTCGATCCTTTACCGCGACCGACCGATCCGCGCGCAAGTGATCCAGCCCCCCGCAGTCGAGGGCGGATTTTCCATCTCGTTGCGCTTCTTCTCCTCTCTGCCGTTGGAAGCGATCAGGCTCGGGTTCCTCTATGGCAAGGAACGCAGCCTCGAAGGCTTGCGCCGGGAACGGAATGCAGCGCTGCGCGATGTGGTGGCCTCCGACGACATCGGTGCAGCCTTGCGCTTCTGCGTCGAGAACAAACTCAACATGATTATCTCGGGGGGCACCTCGACCGGCAAGACGGTGGCCGCGCGCAAGATCCTCTCACTGGTCCCGCCCGAAGAGCGGATCATCACCATAGAGGAAGCGGCCGAACTGCGCCCCGAACAGCCGAACGCCGTGACCCTGATCGCGGATCGGGATGTTGAGGCGCGCAGCGCCGATGTCCTTCTCGCCTCGACGCTGCGCATGCGACCCGACCGGATCGTGTTGGGAGAGGTCCGCGGTCGTGAGGCCATGACCTTCCTCGAGGCGATCAACACCGGTCATGGCGGCTCGCTGACCACGCTCCACGCAGAAACCCCGCAACTTGCTATCCGCCGTCTCGCCATCGCCGCCCTGAAAGCGCAAGTGCCGATGACCTATGCCGACATGGTCGACTACATCGAGGGCTCGATCGACGTGATCATCCAGGCAGGCCGCCATAAAAGCGCGCGTGGGATCACCGATTTTTTCCTACCTGATCAGACGAAGGATTTGAGCCTCGACAGTATCGACGACAGAGGCAAAAAGCGCCCCTTCTTCGCCGCTGAATAGAAAAGGAACACCCAGATGCGAAAGCTTTTCATCGCACTCATGCTTGCCACCCTCGCGGGGCCGCTCGCAGCACAGATATCTCCGCAAATGTCGGGCGACCTCACGGTCAACATGTCACCCCACCAATACCGGATCTGCAATGATCGCCCGGCGCGGCCGACCTGGATGGATGAAATCAATCCCCGCGAGGCGTATAAGGCACGCTCCATGATGCGGCTCTATGAACTGCGTGCGTGGGAAGCGATCAAGGCATCAGGAGACTGTAGCTGCGCGGTTAGATTCCCATCTTGGAACAGCGCCTTGGAAGAGTACAATAGACGACTAGTTACACTGACCCAGGCTGAACACACTCAGGTTAGGCTTGAACTCCGAAGCCAGCAAAACCAGATCGCCGGCGAAATACGGGACATCTGCGAAGCCCAAGGCAACTGGTAATGGGCGTCGTCAGTTGGATGGTAGGAACTGCCGACGGGTTTCTTGCCGATGCGGCCGAGTCCCAGTTCGGGGCCATGGCAAGCAATACCGGTACGATCATCCTGCTGATGGTCACTATCTCGCTGATCGGTGTCTGTATCAACATGGCTTTCCAGTTCCGCAGCATGGATGGCGCGAGCTTCTTCTGGTACTTGATCAAGCTGACCTTGATCGGATTGTTCGCGTTCAACTGGGCGAACTTCAACGCGGTCGCTAATGCCGTGATCGGCGGTCTTGACTACGTCGCAGGAGCACTGATTTCATCAGTCGGTGGCGGCGGAACTGGGGCAACTTACTTTGCAGCAGAATTTGATGATCTGATCAATGAATTCAGCCAGTACCTGAACGCAATTGGCAGCAACCTGAACTGGATGACGGGTGCGATCCTGGGCGGGATCGGCCTCATCCTATTGAGCCTGCTCGGTTTCATGACTGGCATCGTGCTTATCTTCGCGAAGATGATGCTGACTCTGATGCTTGGCCTTGCCCCGATCATGATCGCCCTGTCGCTTTTCGACGCGACCAAAGATTTCTTCCATAGGTGGATCTCGACCACGATCAGCTACGCCTTCTACCCCATCGTGATTGCGGCTATGTTCTCGACCGTCATCGGCATGGCCAACTCGCTCCTTGCTCAGATCGGCGATCCGAACTCCGCGACCAACATTGGCTCGCTCCTACCGTTCTTCGTGATGGTCTTCCTAGCGAAGGGGTTCGTCGCGGCGACGCCTTTGATCGTGCGCGGGATCTCGGGGAACCTCATGATGGCAGCGACACCCGCTGTTGTTGCTGGATCGACCGGAGTCCTGAGGGGTCTGTTCAATACAGCAGGCGTGAAGGGTAGAGAGCGGATAGGGGCGCTCACCACCGGCGAAGCGATTGGGCGCGGGACCGTACAAGCGCCGGCTACCATTCGGATGGTTGCTACGACTGCCAGCGCGCAGGTGGTCAGGATGGCGGAGCGGGCGAGGCGGTTGGCAAAGTAGGAATTGATTAGCTTTCTCTCGCAAGGACTTCCACCAAGAGTCAAAATGCGGGATCTTTTGGACATCCGGCGTGTCACACTGCGCTACCCAAGCTGAACCGCCCCGGGCTCCTGAGAGAGGTTTTCGTTCAAAACTTAAGCGGCAATTTCAACAGCGCTCATCTCTGCATGGAACTCATCCTCCATTTCTTGCGGCGGTTGGTGGCCTATGGCGCTGTGTAGCCGCTCGATGTTGTACCAGCTGACCCATTGCAGGGTCTCCCATTCAACCTGGCCCATGGATTTCCACGGGCCGAGGAAGTTGATGACCTCGGTCTTGAACAGGCCGATAATGCTTTCGGCCAGAGCGTTGATGCTCCTCCTATGTTTGTCAAGCGGCGGGTGCCCGGGCCGCTGGGGCGCACAGGGCGCGGTATATTTCGCGCACGATGTACCGCTTGATGCAGCGTACGATTTCGCGTCGCGTTTTTCCTTCTGCTTTTCGCCGCGCTGCGTAGGCTTGGGTTGTGTGATTGTCGCGCATGCGTACGATGGCCACGCGATAGACCGCAGCGTTGGCCTGTCGGTTGCCTCCGCGGTTCAGGCGCATCCGGTTTGTCTTGCCGCTTGAGGCTGGGATGGGGCAGACGCCACAGAGCTTGGCCAGCGCGGCTTCGGACTGGATGCGGTCGGGGTTGGAGAGTGTCCGGTCTTCTGTGTAACTGGGATTTGGTCCATGCTTCCTGAGAGGAGCAAGGACGATGACAATTTCCAAGGAACTGCTGGACGAGTTGCTGAAGGGCTGCGAGCGGCCTGAGGATCTGCTTGGCGATGCCGGGCTGATGAAAGAGCTCAAGATCAAGCTGATGGAGCGAATGCTGGGTGCTGAGCTGACCGCGCATCTTGGCTATGAGGATGGCAAGGACGCACCTGCGGGACAGGCCAACCGGCGCAACGGGACCTCCTCCAAGCGGCTGAAGGGGCAGGACGGCGAGGTGCCGATCGCCGTGCCGCGCGACCGCGATGGCAGTTTTGAGCCTGAGTTGGTCAAAAAAGGCCAGACCCGGATCGACGGGATCGACGACAAGATTGTCGGGCTCTATGCCGCCGGTCTGACGGTGCGCGACATCCGTGCGCACCTTGAGGATGTCTATGGCCTGCAGGTCTCGCCAGACCTGATCAGCCGGGTCACTGATGCGGTGCTGGACGAGGTCCGGGACTGGCAGTCCCGGGCGCTGGACCGGATGTATCCCATCGTCATTTTTGACGCGCTACGGGTCAAGATCCGCGACGCCGACAGCCGCATGGTCAAGAACAAGGCCGTTTACGTGGCCCTGGGCGTCACCCGCGACGGTGTGCGGGAGATTCTGGGCCTTTGGATCGCCGACAACGAAGGTGCCAAATTCTGGCTGTCGGTGATGAACGAGTTGAAGAACCGGGGGGTTCAGGACGTTCTGATCGCGGTCGTGGACGGTCTCAAGGGCTTCCCCGAGGCCATCACCGCCGCCTTCCCGGACGCCACGGTCCAGACATGCATCGTGCATCTGGTGCGCCACTCGCTGAACTTCTGCGCCTGGAAGGATCGCAAGGCAGTCGCCGCCGATCTGCGTCTGATTTACGGCGCTCCGACGGCCGATCAGGCTGCTGCCGAGTTGGACGCTTTCGAGGAAAAATGGGCCGGGAAATATGCCTCGATCGCCCCGGCGTGGCGGCGGGCGTGGCAGGAAGTGATCCCGTTCTTCGCCTTCGACCCGGCCATCCGCAAAATCATCTATACGACGAATGCCATCGAGAGCCTGAACCGCGTGATCCGCAAGTCGATCAAGACCCGCGGCTCGTTCCCGACCGAGGAGGCTGCGACCAAGCTGATCTATCTGGCGATCCGCAACTTCGAGAAAGGCGGCAGGAATGTCCGGGAATGGTTTGCGGCCCGGAACCAATTCACTATCATGTTCGACGAGCGCTTCAATGCGTGACCGTATCTGAAACCCGCATGGGCCAGCCCAGATACACAAAGTTCAGGACACTCCCCGGGGTTGTCCCCCACGAGGATCAGCATCTCGGCCACGGTCACCGCGACACTCACTCCTTCCAACATCAACTTGCGCCAACGATACAGAAGATTTGGCGCCACGCCATTGCGGCGCGCGACGGCTGAGATGCTCTCGCTGCCGTCCAGCGTCTCTTCGACGATCCGCAGCTTTTCGGCGGAACTCCAGCGGCGACGGCGGCCACCATCCGTGATGATTTCAACTTCAGACATGAGCACGTGCTTAGGGATATGCCTAAACCTCCTGGTTCAGGCCCAGGTGTCCGGTCGAAAATGGGGCCAGTTCACTCAGGTCGCCGAAGGATGGCAGACAAAATAAGCATGAGCACTATTCACACGTGGCGTGGAGAAATGGAGCAGGGTATTCTCTTCAATACTTCTACAAACATCGAACCAAGGCTGCTATCTCATGACCCCGGCACATCGAGTAACCCGAAGATTACGCAACTGGCGCCGACGCGGGCTTCGCCAAATAAACAACCGTGCCGGCGTCTACCGGCAAAAGGTGTTCTGCGTCGGTCGCAACAAGACCGGCACGACAACCATGACCACCGTCCTCACGGATTACGGATTCCGCATGGGGCCGCAGCGCGAGGCCGAGCGTTTCGTGCATGACCATCAGTGGAACATGCAGCCGTCATTCTGGGAGTGGGTGGATGCCCACGAGGCGTTCCAGGATGTTCCCTTTTCCAATACATGGTTCCTGCCCGAACTTTATGCACGCTACCCGGATGCGCTTTACATCCTGAGCGTGCGCGATCCCGACGACTGGTTTGAAAGCCTCACCAAGTTCCATTCCAAGATATTTGGGTTGCAACGTGACGCCGAGCGCGCTGAGCTCATTCGCGGACTACGGGACAATACCTATGTCGCGCCGGGATTTCTCTATGCTCACCAAGTAAAGCAATTCGGCCTGACGTCGGATGATCAACTGTATGATCGCGATTTATACATTCAGAATTACGAAGAACATAACGCACTCGTGCGCCGCACCATTCCCGGCGGGCAGTTGCTCGAGATCGAAATCGGGAACCACCGCGACACCTCCGCCATTTGCCAGTTTCTGGGTATGCCGGCCCCATCGCTCATGAAGCGGCCCATGCCCTGGAGGAACCGCCGCAACTGACGCGGCAAGAAGACGGCTTGAATGAACGCGGCTTTGAAGGCAGAGGTCGAAGCTGAAGCAACAGAGGCAGGACAGAATGCAGGATCGCATTACCGAAGTCGCGCGTGATGCCGACCTCGTTGCGCTGGCCAGCACGGCCGGGGCCCCGGTAACATCATTTGGTACTGTGCGCACGGCCCCTCCGGTCGCCACGCCCATACCCTTCATAGAAAACAAGATCTATGACTTCGAAAGGATGTCGGATCTTCTGTCGCTGTCGATCATGCAGAACCATCACGCAAATGGCGGGCCGGTTTCAAGACTTCTGGAGACCATGGTCGCGTTTCTGACACGGCAGCCTGATCAGAGGCGGGTGATCGCGGTCTCCAATGGCACCACCGCCCTGCACATGGCGTGCGGGCTGCACGCGCTGAAAGCGCGGATGCCTGATTTCAGGTGGGTGACAAGCGCCTTCAACTTCTTCTCCGCGCGCGTCGGCTCCCTGTCCGGGGCCCTTGTGGTCGACTGCGACGCGCGTGGCGGGTTTGATCTGGATGCGCTCCGGGATGTGCCGCCGGACAGCTATGATGGGGTCATCTACACGAACGTGTTCGCCCAGCAATCCGATTGGCAGGAGGTTGCCGCCTTCTGCGCGCGTTATGGTAAGAGCCTTGTGGTGGACAATGCGACCGGTCTTCTTGACCGTCCGCAAGAGGCCCTGCGCCCGGGCAGTCCTATCGAGATCATTTCAGCCCATCACACCAAGCCCTGGGGCGTCGGTGAGGGCGGATTCCTGCTCTGCGATGCCGAAGACGAGGCCACCTTGCGTCAACTGACCAATTTCGCGGCCCTTCTTCCCGACGAGGCCGCGTTCGCTTCATCCAATTACAAGATCAGCGATCTGTCGGCGGCGGCGATCATCGACCGGCTGGAGCGGATGCCGTCCTGGATGCCACACTATGTCGCGCAGCAAGAGCGGATGCACGCGCTGATGACGGACGTGGGTACAGACATCAAACCTTTTCTCGGCAGCACCACACCCCGCTCGCCGCGAGCGCACTCGCCGTTCCTGTGCCCGGCACCGGTGGATGCAAGCCGCGTTCCCGGTGCAGTCACATTGCGCAAATATTACAAACCATTGCCCGCGCATGGGCCGACCCCCAACGCAGACGATCTGTTCGCGCGCATTTTCAGCTTGTCGAATGCCCCCGAGATGCAACTGGCCTCCAATGAAGAGATCAAGGCACAAGTACGCGACATGATAGAGCAGGCTAAAACTACGGGAGGCAATTTCTGAATGTCGCAACTGGACGAACCAATTATCCTGTTCTGCTCGGAACGCTCTGGCAGCAATATGATTGCCAAGATCTTCGATGCCCATCCGGAAGTCTCGGCGCCGGGTGATAGTCATTTGTTCGCGGTCATGAGTGAGTGTGCCTGTCGCTATAGGCCCGACTCGGACGATCTGCGCTGCGCAGTACTCGAGCTCTTCGATGCCAAGGTTAGCGAGTGGGTGATCGATACCCGTATAGACGTAGATCGTGTCGCACTCCTGTCGGACCTGACGCATGCCGGCGAGATGGCCGCGGCGCTTTACGCCGCCGAGGCCCGCGCCGCCGGCAAGCCGCACGTCATGACCAAGGAAAACTCCGCTTTCCGCTATCTTCCCATGCTCATGGCCCAGAGCACCCGTCCCCGCATCCTTTTCATGACGCGCGATCCGCGCGACATGGCCTTGTCCTGGAGGAACGGGCCGGTGATGCGCGGCGGCGTTCTGCGCGCCACCGACCGCTGGTGCCACGATCAGCAGGGCAGCCTCGAGACGCTCGCGCAACTGGGGCCAGAAACACCCGTCGCCACATTGCGCTACGAGGACGTCCTGAGCGACCCGGAGGGGCAGTTGCGCCGTGTCTGCCGCCACCTCGACCTTCCGTTCTGCGACGACATGCTGCGGTTTTCCGAACACAGCTCCAGCGCCCGCACCGATGCCAAACGTTCATCCATGTGGTCAAACCTCGACAAGCCGATCCTGTCGGGCAATGCGCAGAAATTCCGCCGCGAACTGGATGACGATCAGATCGCCTATATCGAGGCCGCGACCGCGCCATTGATGGCGGCCTTCGGCTATGCGACGGCGCGCCCCGGCCGGCCCGAATTCGGCCGATTCGACACGCTCGACGCCCTGCGCGACCATCTCGCCATCTCCGAGCCGCATGATAAGCCCGCCTATCGCGCCCTGCCTGCCGAGGAACGCGCCCGCTTCGAAGGCTGGTCTCAGCTTGTGGCGCGGATGCTGGCCCGCCCGCCGCTACCGCCCGCCATGCGGGCCCTCGAGGCGGCATGACCGCCCCGCCGCCTCGCCGGGTCGCCATCATGCAGCCCTACCTGTTCCCATATCTGGGGTATTTCCAGCTTATCGCGGCGGTCGATGAATTCTGGCTGCTCGATACCGTGCAGTTCATTCAGCAAGGCTGGATGAATCGCAACGCCCTTCTGGTGAACGGGCAGCGGACGCTTTTCACCATCCCTGTCAACAAGCGCCCCCGCCTCGATACCATCGCCAACAAGGTCTACGCACCAACCGCGACCCAGGAGTGCACCAGGCTGGTGAAGACCCTGAGCCAGTCCTGTGCCGGGGCCGTTCATGTCGAGACCGCGCTCTCGGTCGTCGGGGCGTTCGCGCAGCATCTCGAACGGACACCCGAGCCGGCCGATTTCACCACGGCGACCGAAACCGCCCTGAAATCGTGCCTTGACGCGATCGGCCTCGCTACCCCGATCCGGCGCATCTCGTCGCTAGGGCTCGACGACAGGCGTACCGGGCAGGACCGCATCATCGCCGCCTGCCAGGCCATCGGCGCGCGGAATTATGTCAACATGATTGGCGGGCGCGATCTCTACGCGGCTGAAGCTTTCTCAGCCAACGGGCTCGGCCTCCGGTTCCTGCGGCCTGTCCTGCCGAACTACGACCAGGGGCTGGCCGCGTTCGAACCCGGCCTGAGCATTCTCGATGTCCTGGCGCATGTGCCACCGGAAGGCATTCGCAAGATGCTCGACGCGGCACAGATCGTCGAAGCTCCCATTGAAAAATCGATCTGATCCGAAAAGGCGGTGTACTGATTTTGGCATCGTGGACCGCATGGAACGAAGTGAGCAGACACCGTCATGCATAGTGAACTCAGAAACGTGATGACAGTCTCCCAAGAGGCGGAGGCAAGAACAAAAATGAAATCGGAATTCGAGCTGTTCTCCGACCCTCTCCCGACGGAGGCCGACTTGTTCACGATGTGGGGCGATAGCCATGAGGTGATTGTGTCCATTGCCTGTGCAACCTTCAATCATGGCAACCTTCTGAACGATGCGATCAGGTCGTTCCTGTTGCAGAAAACTGGTTTCCGGTTCGAAATCGTCATCCGCGATGATGCGTCCACCGATGGCACGCACGATCTCATCGCGTACTACATGCAGCACTATCCGCGTATCGTCAGGGCGCGGATCTACAACGAGAACCAGTTCAAGCTTGGACGGCGCCCAGCTGATGACTGGATCGAGCTGACCTGTGGAAAATATGTTGCGCTTTGTGAAGGTGATGATTTCTGGATCGATCGGGACAAGCTGCAGGATCAGGTCGCGCAACTCGAACGGCACCCCGACTGCGTGATCTCTGTTGCAGGCACTCTTCGGTACAATGTTCTGGATGACGAGCGAAAAGAAACGGGGCTTTTGGGGTATGAAAGGATATATTCCATGTTCCCCCCCAAATACCATCACACGTCCACGCTTGTGATCGAACGTGAGGCCCTCGGAAAGACAACAGCAAAGCAGAAGAAGTATAACCTTTACACCGATATGATGCTGCGGCGTTTCTTGGTGGATATTGGAAAGTGCATATGCCTACCCAGAACGGTCTCTGTCTATTGGATAAATGGCAAGGGGATGTGGTCATCCCTTGGGGAAGAAAAACAGATAAAGGATCGAGTTCTCAATCGAGCGGGCTTGATCAAGGTCATCGGATGGAGGAACAAGCTATCTCTCTTGCCCGATGTGTTCTACTATTGTGCAAGGTATTTCCCAATTGCCTTTCGCAACAAGGAATGGGGTTTTGTCGCGGCTTGTTTCATACCATTTGGCATGACAAAGGCGCGCAACCTGTCGCGACGGCTGATCCGCGTACCTAGTATAAAATGCGGAAAATGACTTTGTGCGTATCTATTTCTCAGGTGGGCGTGATAGAATGATGACTTGGGCTATTCACTGGAACGAAAAACGGCTGTGCTGAAGCGGATGCTGCCGCCGAACGGCATGACCATTCGGCAATTGTCGCAGGAGGAAGGCATCTCGGAGGCGACGCTTTATGACTGGCGCGCCAAGGCGCGGCGCAAAGGGCAGCTTCTGCCCGATGCCGATGCTGGGCCCGAGGGATGGTCGTCGGGTGACAAGTTCGCGGCGGTGCTCGAAACCGCTGCCTTGAACGAGGCTGATCTGGCCGAATACTGCCGCAAGCGCGGGCTTTATCCGGCGCAGATCGCGGCTTGGCGGGCTGTGTGCGAGCAGGCGAACGACTGGGAGCGCAGCAGTACGGCCCGGATCGGCCAAGCGACGAAAGAGGACAAGAAGCGGGTCAAGAACCTGGAGCGGGAGCTGGCCCGCAAGGACCGTGCATTGGCCGAAACCGCAGCGCTTCTGGTTCTCAGAAAAAAGGCGGCAGCGATCTGGGGGGGCGACGAGGACGCATGCTCAGCACCTCAGATCGCGAAACCGCCGTTGTTCTGATCGACAAGGCCATTACCGCTGGCGCATGCCGCATCAAAGCCTGTGCGGAGCTGGAGCTCAGTGAGCGCACCTTCAGGCGTTGGACCAATGACGGTCAGGTTCACGCCGATCGGCGCCCCCTCGTGCCGCGCCCGGAGCCGGCTAACAAGCTGAGCGAAGCTGAACGCGCTGCCGTGCTGGAGGCTTGTAATTCAAAGGAATTTGCAAGCCTTCCGCCGAGCCAGATCGTGCCGAAACTGGCCGACCAGGGGCGGTATTTGACGTCGGAGTCCAGCTTCTACCGCATCTTGCGGGCGGATGGGCAGCAGCATCACCGGGGCCGGGCCAGGCCACCGGCCCGGAGCAAACCGCCCGCCAGTTACAAGGCCTGCGAGGTCTGGACTTGGGACATCATCTGGATGCCGGGGCCCGTCGCCGGCATGTTCTTCTACCTCTACCTGATCGTGGACATCTTCAGCCGCAAGATCGTGGGCTGGGAGGTCCATGAGCGCGAGAGCGCAGATCTGGCGGCGACCCTGATCCGCAGGCGGTGCTGGCCGAGGGCGGCATCACGCGCCCGCTGGTGCTGCACGCCGACAATGGCAGCCCCATGGCTTCAGGCCGCCCGCCGCGACCTCGCCCTCGAAGCCGCCCTCGCAAAGCTCGACAAGTTCGACCTGATCATTCTCGACGACATCACCTACGCCCAGAAGGATCAGGCCGAGAGCTCCGTGCTCTTTGAGCTCATCGCAAGGCGCTATGAGACCAAAAGCCTCGCAATCGCCGCCAATCAGCCATTCAATGGCTGGAACAGGGTCTTTCCCGACCAGGCCGTCACCGTCGCCGCCATCGACCGGCTCGTCCACCACGCCACCATCCTGGAAATGAACGGCGACAGCTATCGCAGGCGCACAGCCGCCGACCGACAATCAGCAATGGCTGACACCGGAACGACAACCTCCAGCGACAACCTCGAAATCGAAACCAGCGACAACATGAAGGAGAAAAACGCCGACTAATCGATCCGATCGCAGCGGCCAGAACCGGCCAGCGTGGTTGTCGGCAGCGGACAAGGAGGTTGACGCTTTACACCCGCATGATCGCCTGCCGACTGACGCTCAGCTTCGCGTTGGGATTGATCATTTTCTTGCGCTCGGCAACAGACCCGCCTTGCCGAGCGCGCCGGACAAAAAATCGTTCTCCAGCGTCAGCTCTCCGATCTTCGCNCTTGCGCTCGGCAACAGACCCGCCTTGCCGAGCGCGCCGGACAAAAAATCGTTCTCCAGCGTCAGCTCTCCGATCTTCGCATGCAGGGTCTTCACATCGATCAACGGTTCCGGCTCAGCTTTCACGCTATCGCCGAACACCCCGGTCGCACCTTCGAGCAGCTGGTCGCGCCACTGCTTGATCTGGTTGGGATGAACGTCGAAATCCTGCGCCAGCTCGATCAGGGTCTTCTCGCCCTTGATCGCGGCAACCGCCACTTTCGCCTTGAATGCCGGGCTGTGGTTCTGGTGCGGTCGTCTTGCCATGGTCTTCTCCTTGCTCGCAGCATCATGCCGCTGTTGCACGGAAAATCCACCTATCCCGGCTGTTCAGATTTCCGGAACCACCTCTAACAACGCGGCCGAGCGCGCCATGCGCCCGATCATCCTCAGAGCGGCTTCTCAGGGATGCTGCGCCTGCCTCCAGAAAGCTGTCGCGCCAACCGCTCAGATAGGCGCCCGGGGTTCACTTGGATGGCATGATGTGGCGGCCGCGCGCTGACCACGGACGGAAGTATCCGTGTTGATCAAGCGGTTTTCGGGGTCCACTTGCGATTAGCTTTGACGAGCGCATTTGCCATTTCGATAAGTTTACGCAT